>NZ_JBJDRK010000011.1:0-95243 GCF_044987405.1 Microbacterium sp. ZW T2_14
CGAGTAGCCCACCCGCCCCCACAGCCTCATCCTGCCGACAGCTCTGTCCTTCTCATCACCCGATCCGAAACGGAGACCCGCATGGCCACCGAAGAGACCCTCGTCCTCGTCAAGCCCGACGGCGTCGCGCGCGGCCTGACCGGCGCGATCCTCGCCCGCATCGAGGCGAAGGGGTACGCGCTGGTCGACATCCGGCTGGTCGAGCCCGACCGCGAGACGCTGGAGCGGCACTACGCCGAGCACGAGGGAAAGCCCTTCTACGAGCCGCTGCTCGAGTTCATGATGTCCGGTCCCTCCGTCGCCATCCGCCTGGCCGGCAATCGCGTCATCGAGGGGTTCCGTTCGCTCGCAGGCACGACCGATCCCACGACGGCGGCACCGGGGACCATCCGCGGCGACTTCGGCCGCGACTGGGGCCTCAAGGTGCAGCAGAACCTGGTGCACGGTTCCGACAGCCCCGACTCCGCGGCGCGCGAGCTCGGGATCTGGTTCGCCTGACCGGTTCGACGGCTGACCGCCTGGAGGCTCCGGCGGTCAGCCGAAGAGCGTCTGCCAGATGTTGACGACGGCGTCCATCTCGAGCTGCGCCAGCAGCAGGATGATCGCGAAGCTCACGATCGTCGCGAGCGGCACCCACGCCATGAGGCGATCGGCGGCGTGGCGCACGCGCTCCGGCACCGGCACCATGCCCGCGCGCAGCAGGTGCAGCGTGACAGCGTAGAACGTCGGAATCGTGACCGACCACGTGACCATGCACCACGGGCAGAGCGTGTGCAGGTCGTAGATGCTCTGGCTGATCAGCCAGAGCACGAGGCCGAACGCGAACGCGATCCCGGCCCAGAAGCACCACCAGAACCAGGGCGCGAAACGCGCACCGGCAAGGATCGCCATTCCGACCACGATCGGTGCGACCCAGCCGGCGAGCCCGACGATGGGGTTCGGGAAACCGAAGAGGCTGCCCTGCCACGAGTCCAGGTTCTTGGTGCACTGGACGAGCACGCTCAGGTCGCACGAGGCGATCGCGTTCGGATTCGCGAGGGCGTGGAGCTTCTCGATCGTGAGCGAGAACGCCGCCCACCACCCGATGACTCCCGCGATCACGAGCCAGATGGCGAATCCCGTGGGACGGGCGTGGGTCTGCTGCTCGGGCATGACTCGGATTATGGCATCGAGAACTGCACGGATGCCGCACCCGCCGCGGCACGGAATCGCGAGGCTGCGGCGCGGGCGACGCCTTCGCGCGCCGCGAATGGGCATTCTGGCGGGGGAAGTGCGATAATGGGGGTCGATGACTCACGGCCGCGTCGTGACGATCATCACCAGAAGACTTCAGGGCGACGAATGCCCTTGGCAGCGCGAGCATCCGCCTAGCGCCGGATATCCGCTGCAGACCGAGTGAGTTCGCGGCACCGCCCCCGTCCGGAGGGGCATGGGCGGCGCCGCACGAGATTTCGCCGGGCGACGCGCGGTGTCGCCCCGCTAGGAGTACGCCAGTGATGGCTGATGGAAACGATGCCGAATTCACCCCTCAGACCGAACCCGACGCGCCGCTGACACCAGCCGGCGACGCAGGGACGCTCGCTCCTGAGGCGGGTCACTCGGGCGAGGACTCCTCACCCGAGGCCGCGGAGCACCCTTCCGCGGAGCCCGAGAACCCGCGGGACGAGCCCCAGGAACAGGCTGAGGAGCCGGACGGCCCTCGCGAGGACGCCGTGGCAGCGGTCGCCGACCAGGAGCCCGATGACGCCGCAGCAGCGGTCGCCGACCCGGAGCCCGAGGGCGACGTGGCGGAGAACGCCGCGCCCGAGCCGGACCCGACGGCCCCCGCTGACCCCGAAGCCGGCGCCGCGCCGGAGCCGGAGGCTCCCTCGGAGCCCGCGCTTCCCACCGCGGTGAGCCTCGGACTGCTGCCGGAGGAGTTCGTGTCGGCCGTCTCGACGCAGCTCGTCTTCTACGCACCCGAGATCGCACCGCTTCCCGCGCGGGCCGGGCGCCCGCCGGAGGAGGACGAGCCCGAGGCCTCCGCATCTGCGAGCAGCTCTCGCCGCCGCAGCCGCCGCCGCGGCGGAGAGGGCCGGGACGAGGCATCCGCTCCTTCCGAGCAGGCACCGCCTCAGCCTCGCCAGCGCGCGGTCGAGCTCATCACCGAGCCGCAGCGCATCAAGGGTTCGACACGCCTCGAGGCGAAGAAGCAGCGTCGCCGTGATGGCCGCGAAGCCGGACGCCGCCGCGCGGTCGTGACCGAGGCGGAGTTCCTCGCGCGTCGCGAGTCCGTCGACCGCGTCATGATCGTGCGCTCGCGCAACGGGCGCGTGCAGATCGCGGTGCAGGAGGACAACGTGCTCGTCGAGCACTACGTGGCCCGCAACCAGGACGCGTCACTGATCGGCAACGTGTACCTCGGGCGTGTCCAGAACGTGCTCCCGAGCATGGAGGCCGCGTTCGTCGACATCGGCCGCGGCCGCAACGCCGTGCTGTACTCCGGCGAGGTCGACTGGGACGCCGTCGAGACCGGCAACCAGCCGCGCCGCATCGAGCTCGCCCTCAAGACGGGCGACCGCGTGCTGGTGCAGGTGACGAAGGATCCGGTCGGCCACAAGGGCGCCCGTCTCACGAGCCAGATCTCGCTCCCCGGCCGCTACCTCGTGTACGTGCCCGGCGGCGCCATGAACGGCATCTCGCGCAAGCTGCCCGACACCGAGCGGGCGCGTCTGAAGAAGATCCTCAAGGAGGTGCTGCCGGAGTCGTCCGGCGTCATCGTCCGCACCGCTGCCGAGGGTGCCACCGAGGACCAGCTCACGCGCGACGTGCAGCGCCTCACGAACCAGTGGGAGCACATCTCGAAGCAGATCGAGACGATCCAGGCGCCTGCCCTGCTGCACTCCGAGCCGGATCTGCTGGTCAAGATCGTGCGCGACGTCTTCAACGAGGACTTCTCGAAGATGCTCATCCAGGGCGAGGATGCGCACCACACGATCTCCAAGTACCTCGAGTCCGTCGCCCCGGACCTGCTCGACCGCGTCGAGCGCTACGAGAGCGACCAGGACCCGTTCGATGCGTTCCGAGTCACCGAGCAGATCGAGAAGGCCCTGGACCGGAAGGTCTGGCTGCCCTCCGGCGGTTCGCTGGTCATCGACCGCACCGAGGCCATGACGGTCGTCGACGTCAACACCGGGAAGTTCGTCGGCTCCGGCGGCAACCTCGAAGAGACCGTCACCAAGAACAACCTCGAGGCGGCCGAAGAGATCGTCCGCCAGCTGCGCCTGCGCGACATCGGCGGCATCATCGTCGTGGACTTCATCGACATGGTGCTCGAGTCCAACCGCGACCTCGTGCTGCGCCGTCTCGTCGAATGCCTCAGCCGGGACCGCACCAAGCACCAGGTGGCAGAGGTCACCTCGCTCGGCCTCGTCCAGATGACGCGCAAGAAGCTGGGCCTGGGTCTGCTGGAGACCTTCAGCGAGGCGTGCGAGGTCTGCGCCGGCCGCGGCGTGATCGTGCACCACGACCCCGTGGTCAAGCACCGCGTGGCCACGGCCGGCGCCCCGGCATCGGGACGTCGCCCCCGCGGCGGCGCGCCGGCTCCGGCAACGGGAGGGTCGAACGGCACCCACGTCATCACGGAGGGCGTCAAGTCGGCGCTCGCGCAGATCGCGGCATCCACGATCCACCACAACGACGAGCCCGCCGTCGCCGAACCGGAGCCGGTCGTCGAGCGGGCGGCCGCCGAGCGTCCCAAGAAGCAGCGCAAGAAGCGTCAGGAATCGGGCGCGAAGAAGGAGAGCCGGACCGAGAAGGACCTGCTCCTGGACTCGGTGCTGAACGCGCTCCCGGAGCCCAAGGCCCCCGGTCAGGGACGCGCGCGCCGTCGCGTGACCACCGCGGCGCTGACGGGCACTCCGGTGCCTCACACGCCTGCCGAGGACTGAGAGCCCGCGCCCCGGTCCGGCCGTCGCCGGTCCGGGGCGCTTCCCTCTGTCGCGGCATCCCACCGATCGCTAGGGTGGGCGCCAGGGCGGGGAACGGGGACGCCATGGCGCGCTACGTGTTCGTCACGTGGGACGGCGGCGGGAATCGCATGCCCACCATCGCGATCGCCCGCGCTCTCGTGGAGCGCGGCCACGAGGTGCGCATTCTCGGCCACGACTCGCAGGCAGCCTCGTACCGCGCTGCCGGGCTGAGGTTCACCGCCTTCGCGAGCGCACCCGGCTTCGTGCTCGACCCGCGACCCGCCGGGATGCTCCGGCTCTTCACCGACCCCGGACTCGCCGACGACACGCTGTCGCAGCTCGCCGCCGATCCGGCGGACGTCGTCGTCGTCGACTGCATGCTGCTGGCCGTCGCGGACGTCCTCGACCGGATGGAGCAGACCTTCGTCCTGCTGGAGCACACCATGCATGGCTTCCTGGCGCCGGGCTTCCGGGTGCTCGGGCCCCTGGTGTGGCCCCGCGACGTGCGTGTCGGCCGGCCCCGCAAGCATGCGGCCCCGATCCTCGTGGCCTCCGTTCCCGGTCTCACCGCGCCGTTCCCGCCCCCACCGGAGCTGTCGGCCGTCCGCGGAGCGATCGTGTACGCGGGCGCGATGACGCCTGCGGTCGCCGCCGCACCGATGGAGCCGACGGTGGCGGTGAGCCTCAGCACCTTCCGTTTCACCGACCTGGTGGCGACGTGGCGGCGGGTGCTCACCGCCGTCGACGGGCTCGACGCGCGCGTCGTGGCGACACTCGGACCGGCGATGACGGCGGGGGAGGTGGCGGTGCCGGCCGGCGTGGAGGTTCACCAGTGGATGCCGCATGAAGAGGTGTTCGCGCGAGCGTCCCTGGTCATCGGGCACGGCGGACACGGGACGACGCTGGCGGCGCTCGCCCACGGCGTTCCCGTACTGGTGCTGCCGCTGGACGCGACCTCGGATCAGCCGCGCATGGGGCGCGCCGTCGCGCGGGCGGGCGTCGGCGCCACGATGTCGCGCCGGTCGCAACCCGCGCTCATCCGTCGGGCCGTCGAGGACGCCCTCGCCGACGACCGGATGCACGCTCGTGCGAAGCGCCTGGGAGCAGCGATCCGTACGTGGGACGGACCCGGCCGCGCGGCGGATGTGCTCGAGCTGTCGGCATCCGTCGCGCGGTGAAGGATCAATGCCGGTCGCGCGCCCGCACCCTCAGGCCGGAGGCGATCAGGCGCCTGACCAGCTCGTGCCCGGTGACGTGCTGCGCGCCGGCGGCGACCAGCCGTGCGTGCGCCTCTTCGGGCACGTCGTAGTGATCCAGGTCGAAACCACGGCGGGGGATCCCGTTCGCGGCGGCGAACTCGTGGAGCTCCTCGAGGTCGGAGTCGGTCACCAGATGCGCCCACAGCCGGCCGTGCGCCGGCCAGCGAGGATCATCGATCAGGATCGCCACGTGCAGATCCTACGGGGACAGCCGACACGACGGCGGCGTGCTTTCGCGGAGTCATCGCTCATCTGATAAAGTAGACCCTTGGTGCGTCGAGATTTCCGCGCCGACTCTTTGATGACATCCTGAGCGCGTGCGCTCCCAGAAGAAACAGGTGTGAAGTGGTTTACGCAGTTGTGCGCGCCGGAGGCCGGCAGGAGAAGGTCGAGGTCGGCACGATCGTCGTCCTCGATCGCCAGGCCGCCAAGGTCGGCGACAAGATCGAGCTCCCCGCGGTGCTCTTCGTCGACGGCGATGCCGTCACGACGGACGCGGACAAGCTCGCGAAGGTCACCGTCACCGCCGAGGTGCTCGGTGAGGAGCGCGGCCCGAAGATCGTGATCCAGAAGTTCAAGAACAAGACCGGTTACAAGAAGCGCCAGGGGCACCGTCAGGACCTCACGCGCGTCAAGGTCACCGGCATCAAGTAAGTCCAGGAAGAGACGCAGAGATGGCACACAAAAAGGGCGCAAGCTCCACCCGCAACGGTCGTGACTCCAACGCTCAGCGACTGGGCGTGAAGCGCTTCGGCGGCCAGAAGGTCCTCGCCGGCGAGATCATCGTCCGTCAGCGCGGCACCCACTTCCACCCCGGCGCCAACGTCGGTCGCGGTGGCGACGACACGCTGTTCGCCCTCGCCCCCGGCGCGGTCGAGTTCGGTCAGAAGGGCGGCCGCAAGGTCGTCAACATCGTGGCGGTCGCGCAGTAGCCTACGACAGGCTCACACACCGCGAGAGCGGTGCAGAATTCCGGAAGGGGCGGGCTTCGGCTCGCCCTTTTCCCTTTACCGCTCGCCCGTCCGTCGGGAAGCATCCACACCTCAGGGGGACCGCATGGTCACGTTCGTCGACCGAGTGACGCTTCACCTGCGCGCCGGCAAGGGCGGCAACGGCTGCGTGTCGGTCAAGCGCGAGAAGTTCAAGCCGCTCGCCGGTCCCGACGGCGGCAACGGCGGTCACGGCGGTGATGTCGTGCTGGTCGCCGACCCGCAGGTGACGACGCTGCTGTCGTACCATCACTCCCCTCATCGATCCGCGGGCAACGGCGGCTTCGGCATGGGCGACCATCGCTCCGGAGCGGCGGGCGAGTCGCTCGAGCTTCCCGTGCCGGTGGGCACGGTCGTCAAGGCCGAATCCGGCGAGACGCTCGTCGACCTGATCGAGCCCGGCATGCGCTTCGTGGCCGCTCCCGGCGGCCTGGGCGGGCTGGGCAACGCCGCACTCGCGAACCCGAAGCGCAAGGCGCCGGGCTTCGCGCTCCTCGGCACCCCCGGCTGGGAGGGCGACGTCCTCCTCGAACTGAAGACCGTCGCCGACGTCGCACTCGTGGGCTTCCCCTCGGCCGGCAAGTCGAGCCTGATCGCCGCGATCTCCGCGGCCCGCCCCAAGATCGCCGACTACCCGTTCACCACGCTGCACCCGAACCTCGGCGTCGTCCAGGCGGGGGAGCAGCGGTTCACGGTCGCCGACGTGCCCGGTCTCATCGAGGGCGCGAGCGAGGGCAAGGGTCTGGGGCTCGAGTTCCTGCGTCACGTCGAGCGGTGCACGGCTCTGGTGCACGTCCTCGACTGCGCCACGCTCGAACCTGGCCGCGACCCGCTCAGCGACCTCGAGGTCATCATGGCCGAGCTGGCGGCCTATCCCGTTCCGGAGGGGCAGATCCCGCTGCTGGAGCGCCCGCAGCTCATCGCCCTGAACAAGGTGGATGTGCCGGAGGCGAAGGACCTCGCCGACCTGGTGCGCCCCGATCTCGAGGCACGCGGATTCCGCGTGTTCGAGATCTCCACCGTGAGCCACGAGGGACTGCGACAGCTCACCTTCGCCCTGGGCGACATCGTCGCGAAGCATCGCGCCGAGCTGGCCGCCGCACCTGCACCCGAGCGGATCGTCATCAGGCCCCGGGGCTCGCAGAAGGAGTTCTCGGTGCGCGTCGAAGGCGGCACGTACGGCAACATCTACCGCATCCTCGGCGACAAGCCGCTGAAGTGGGTGCAGCAGACCGACTTCCAGAACGAAGAGGCGGTGGGCTACCTCGGCGACCGGCTGGAGAAGCTGGGCGTCGAGCTCGAGCTGTTCCGAGCGGGCGCCACACCGGGCGCCACCGTCGTCATCGGCGAGGGCGACGGCATCGTGTTCGACTGGGAGCCGTCGATCTCGTCGAACGCGGAGCTGATGGCCGCACCGCGCGGCACCGACCCGCGCCTGCTGCGCGACACCCGCCGCACCACGTCGGAGCGCCGTGAGAAGTACCACGACATGATGGACGCGAAGGCCGAGGCCCGCGCCGAGCTCGAGGCGGAGCGCGTCGCCGAGCGCTATCGAAACGAGGAGGACGCCGAGTGAGCGCGCGCGAGCGCCGCGACATCCCGGCAGCTCGCCGGGTCGTCGTCAAGGTCGGCTCGTCCTCGATCAGCGGCGACAGCGCCCACAAGATCGCGCCGCTCGTCGACGCCCTGGCCGCCGCCCACGCGCGCGGCACCGAGGTCGTCCTGGTCTCGTCGGGCGCCATCGCGACCGGCATGCCGTATCTGCTGCTCGACGAGCGCCCGAGCGACCTCGCGACGCAGCAGGCGGCGGCGGCGGTGGGTCAGAACGTGCTCATCTACCGGTACCAGGACGCGCTGCGTCCGTTCCGCATCGTCGCCGGCCAGGTGCTGCTGACGGCGGGTGACCTCGAGAACCCCATGCACCGGTCGAACGCCCGCCGTGCCATGGAGCGCCTTCTCGGCCTGCGGATCCTCCCGATCGTCAACGAGAACGACACCGTCGCGACACACGAGATCCGGTTCGGCGACAACGACCGCCTCGCCGCGCTCGTGGCGCAGCTGATCGGCGCCGACGCGCTGGTGCTGCTGAGCGACATCGAATGCCTCTACACCCGTCCGCCGGACGAGCCCGGCGCCCGGCCGATCCCGCACGTGACGTACGGCGACGATCTGCACGGCTTCGAGTTCGGCTCTGTCGTCGTCAACAGCGTGGGCACCGGAGGTGCCGCCACCAAGGTGTCGGCGGCGCGGCTGGCTGCGGCATCCGGAATCGGCGTGCTCGTCACCAGTGCCGATCTCGTCGGCGAAGCCCTCTCGGGCGACGAGATCGGCACCTGGTTCCAGCCGAACCCGGAGCCCGCGGCGCCTGCCGCGACGGGTCCGGTCCGCACGGCGGTCGATACACTGGGCGGATGACCACCACCGCCACGACGGCACGGGAACGGATGCTGCTCGCCAAGGATGCGGCGCGCAGCATCGGCCTGCTCGGGGACGATGCCAAGCGCGATGCGCTGCTCGCGATCGCCGACGCGATCGAGGCGGCAGCTTCCGAGATCGTCGCGGCCAACGCCGAGGATCTTCGCCGCGGCAGCGAGAGCGGGCTCTCCACAGCCCTGCAGGACCGGCTGCGTCTCGACGAACCGCGGGTGGCAGCTCTTGCCGCCGCCGTGCGCGAGATCGCCGGGCTGCCCGATCCGGTCGGCCGCGTCCTCGACGAGCGCACCCTCGCCAACGGCGTGTCGCTCACAAAGGTGTCGGTGCCGTTCGGCGTCGTGGGCTCCATCTACGAGGCCCGCCCCAACGTCACGGTCGACATCGCCGCCCTGGCGCTGCGCTCGGGCAATGCCGTGGTCCTGCGCGGCGGCACGGCCGCCGAGCACACCAACGCGGCGCTCGTGCGGGCGATGCGCGGCGCGCTGGCCGACCGCGGCATCGACCCGGAGGCCATCCAGACCGTCGACGAGTTCGGACGCGAGGGGGCGCGCGAACTGATGCACGCCCGCGGTGTCGTGGACGTGCTGGTTCCCCGCGGCAGCGCCCAGCTCATCGAGACCGTCGTCACGGAGTCGTCGGTGCCGGTCATCGAGACCGGCGCCGGTGTGGTCCACATCGTGCTCGACGAGACCGCACCGCTCGACTGGGCACGCGACATCGTCGTGAACGCCAAGACGCAGCGTCCGAGCGTGTGCAACGCCGTCGAGACGGTGCTCGTCCACCGGGCCGCCGCCGACCGCCTGGTCGGGCCCGTGGTGTCGGCGCTGCAGCAGAACGGCGTCACCGTCCACGGCGACGCCAGCGTCGAGCGGCTCGCCGCGGGAATCGTCCCAGCGACGGACGAGGACTGGGCGACCGAGTACCTCAGCCTCGACCTGGCGATGCGCGTCGTCGACGACCTGGATGAGGCGCTCGCGCACATCCGCAGGTATTCGACCCACCACACCGAGTCGATCGTGACCCAGGATGCCGCCAACGAAGCCCGCTTCCTCGCCGAGGTCGATTCGGCCGTCGTGATGACCAATACCTCGACGCGCTTCACCGACGGCGGCGAGTTCGGCTTCGGCGCCGAGGTCGGCATCTCCACGCAGAAGCTGCACGCTCGAGGGCCGATGGGGCTCGCCGAGCTCACCAGCTCGAAGTGGCTCGCGCGAGGCGCCGGGCAGGTCCGCGCGTAACGGAATAGACTTGACCCGTCCCGCGTCCCCGCGGCGAACCCGAACGGAGCCCGAATGACACTCGCCACGATCATCGCCCTTGCTGCGGAGGAGTCCGAGCACCACGGCAACGTCGCCCTCGAGACGGTCGGGTACGGCCTCACCGCGATCGTGGTCTTCGCCGCATTGGCGCTCGTGACGCTGTCGTACCGCAACGTGGCGAACCGCCACGCGCACAAGGCGGACGCGTATGCCAAGGCCCACGCGAACGACGTACAGCGAGCGGGGCACGGTCACTGAGGTTCTCTGCATGTCGGTGACGACAGCTCCCAGAGTGGGGGTGATGGGCGGCACGTTCGACCCCGTCCATCACGGGCACCTGGTGGCTGCCAGCGAAGTCGCACAGTGGTTCGACCTCGATGAGGTCGTCTTCGTGCCGACCGGTGAACCGTGGCAGAAGGCCGACGTGTCGCCGAGCGAGCATCGTTATCTGATGACCGTCATCGCCACGGCATCCAACCCCCGCTTCACGGTCAGCCGCGTCGACATCGACCGCGACGGCCCCACGTACACCATCGACACGCTCCGCGATCTGAAGGCCCAGCGCCCGGACGCGGAGCTGTTCTTCATCACCGGCGCGGACGCCATAGCGCAAATTCTCAGTTGGAGAGACCATGATGAGTTGTGGGACCTCGCCCACTTCGTCGCCGTCTCCCGGCCCGGACACGTTCTGAACACCGACGGTCTGCCCAGCGAGGACGTCAGCCAGCTCGAGATCCCCGCCCTTTCGATCTCGTCGACGGACTGCCGCGATCGAGTTCAGCGAGGTCATCCCGTGTGGTACCTCGTCCCCGACGGGGTCGTCCAATACATTGCGAAGCATCATCTCTACCGGAGCAAGGAATGAGTACACCCGAGCACCCGGCAACGCCAGCCCTCACCCGTAAGCAGATCCGCGAACTGCGGAACACGGGATCCACTCCCGTGATCACTGCAACCCCCGCGTCCGACGACCCCGTCGAGACCCCGGCCCCCTCCGTCGAGCCCTCACCGGCCGACGCCGTCGTCGCTCCGCCGCCTGTCACCGGTGAGCCTGTCACCGGCGCCCCCTTCACGGCATCGCCGTTCTCGGCAGCGCCCATCAGCGCGGCACCCGTCAGCGCGGCTCCGTTCCCGCGACCCGCCGAACCCGCACCGGTCGCGCCCGCTCCGGTGCCCGACTCCGCGGTCGACCTCGGAGTCTCTCCGCTGACGCGCCGGCAGGCACGCCAGCAGGAGCGCATCCGGACCGCGTCGGTGCCCGTCATCACCCCCGAGGTGGTCGCGGCCCATGCGGCGGCGTCGTCCGGTGCGGTGCCGTCGTTCGGCTTCCCCGCCGCGCCCCCGCCTGCTGCGCCGCTCCGCGAGACGGGCAGCCCTCTGGTGAACGCACCGGCGGATGACTCGCAGGTCACGACCGACAGCGGGATGCACGCCCTGTTCGGCCTGCCGCGCGAATCTGCGCCGGAAGCGGTCGAACCGGCGCAGCGCTGGGATCAGCCGACGCCCTCGGCGCCGACCGCCGTCCCCGCTTTCACCGCCGCGACGGCGGCTCCGGAGGTCGACGACGAGCAAGAGGACGAGCCGTTCTCCGGTGTCTTCGGCGCCGCCGGCCGGCAGACCGTCGAGGAGCCCGCAGCCGCGCCGAAGGCGGTCAGTCCGCTGCTCGGCGCCGGCCTCCTCGAGGATGCGCCCGTCCACGCGGAGCCGACGGCCGTCGAGTTCCCGCCGTCGTTCGACCAGCTGCTGTCGCGCACGACGGGATCCATCGCGATCCCGAACACGCTGATCGTCTCCCAGGCGCCGGAAGTCTCCCCGCTCGTGGCTCCGGTCACGGCGACCGGCGAGGTCATCGTCACCGGCACGTTCAACCTGCCCGAGGGACTCGGTTCCACCGGCCGCGCGAAGGGCACGGCAGACGGCAAGGAGATCGACGCAACGCTCGTCGACGGCGAGCTGCCGTCGCACTCGTCGCCGACGCCGATCGCCGCCAGCGCCGCCGTGAGCACGGTCAAGACCCCCGGCGAAGT
The DNA here is from genome assembly GCF_044987405.1 of Microbacterium sp. ZW T2_14. NCBI lineage: Bacteria > Bacillati > Actinomycetota > Actinomycetes > Micrococcales > Microbacteriaceae > Microbacterium > Microbacterium sp. ZW T2_14. The sequence continues at coordinate 11,918 of NZ_JBJDRK010000011.1, forward strand.
CATCAAGCCCCCCACTCCCGAGAAGGGCGGCAAGCTCATGATGTCGCTCGCCATCACGGCGGGCGTGCTCGCCCTCGCACTGGTCGGAGTACTCATCCTCGCCTTCGTGACAGGAGTCTTCTGATGGTCGCGAGTCCGCAGTCCCATGACATGCTCCAGATCGCCGCAGCGGCGGCGGACGCGAAGGGCGGCGAGGATCTCGTCGCCCTCGACGTGTCGGAGCCGCTCCCGCTGGTGGACATCTTCCTGCTCGTCACCGGGCGCAGTGAGCGCAACGTCGCGGCGATCGCCGACGAGATCGAAGACAGGCTCCTCGAGGCCGGTCACAAGCGCCTGCGACGCGAGGGCCGGCAGGAGTCGCGCTGGGTGCTGATCGACTTCGGCGACCTGGTGGTGCACGTCTTCCACGAGGAGGAGCGCATCTACTACGGGCTCGAGCGGCTCTGGAAGGACTGCCCTGTGGTGCCGGTCGAACTGCCCACTCCGGCCGCCGCCGAGGACTGATCCTGGTTCGGAGCACGGCTCGGAATGTTGTAAGCTTGACGAGTTGCCTCGCGGGAGCGAGAGCAGCGTCAGGGCCTGTGGCGCAGCTGGTAGCGCACCTGCATGGCATGCAGGGGGTCAGGGGTTCGAGTCCCCTCAGGTCCACCGAGATAGGCCGCCCGATCAGGGCGGCCTTTCGGTTTTCCCGACCACGTGTGCCGTCGCCGTGACACCGATCCGGCGTGGTCATCCCCGCATCCGCGGGTCCTGTGTCGGATCCGCGTACGGCGAGGGACAGCCGCCTCGCACCGCGTCCGGGCGCAGTTCGAAGTGCCAGGACTCGTTGCTGTACGTCTGACAGAGCCCGTACGCCGCGCCATGCGTGGACATCCAGGCGACCGCGTCGAAGGAGCCGATGTCGACAGCTTCCCCGGCGACGTGGGCCGAGGTGGCGGCCGTGGCCACCCATCTGGCGGCTTCGGCCTTCGACCCGTAGTCGGACACCGCATCCTGAAGGAGCTGGTCCTGGTACTCGGGGGATCGCCACCCGCTGTTCACATGGATCACGACGCCCTCGCGCGCCGCGTCCTCAGCCGCGCGACGCAGCGCATCGCCCAACTCCCCGGAGAGGCGCGCGATGCCGGGGTAGGCGTCGTCGAACACCGAGACGCCGTCGGGAAGGATGCCGTCCTCTTCGGTGACGACGCCGTCGGCCACGACTTCGGCGCCCCGTGCCGGCTCGACCGGGCCGGGCTCCTGCGGAAGGCTGCTTCCCGGAACGGATCGGTCGGCACCCGCCGCGGACTGGTGGAGCGCCGCGCCGACGGACACCGCGCACGCGATGACCAGGGCGAGGATCAGTCCCCACAGCGCGACGGAAGGCTTCAGGCGTGCGGAAGCAGTTCGATTCATGCTCCCACCCCACACGCGCGCGCGTTGCGAGGCGGTATGGATTTTCCGATAGGTGGACGATATGCGCCGCCTCGTACGATCAGAGCATGCGCGTGCTGGTCGTGGAAGATGAACCCCTGATGGCTGAAGCGATCCGCGACGGTCTGCGCCTGGAGGCGATCGCGGCGGACATCGCGGGCGACGGCCACATCGCACTCGAACTGCTGAGCATCAACGGCTACGACATCGCAGTGCTCGACCGTGACATCCCAGGCCCATCGGGCGACGAGGTCGCCGCGCACATCGTCGCCTCGGGCAGCGGCATCCCGATCCTCATGCTCACGGCTGCCGACCGCATCGACGACAAGGCCACGGGCTTCGGTGTGGGCGCCGACGACTACCTGACGAAGCCGTTCGATCTGCAGGAGCTCGTGCTGCGACTGCGCGCACTCGATCGCCGCCGCGCCCACAGCCGACCACCGGTGCGAGAGCTCGCGGGGCTGCGGCTGGATCCGTTCCGACGCGAGGTCTATCGCGACCACCGCTACATCGCGCTCACCCGCAAGCAGTTCGCGGTGCTCGAGGTGCTGATGGCAGCGGAGGGCGGCGTCGTCAGCGCAGAGGACCTGCTGGAGCGCGCGTGGGACGAGAACGCGGACCCGTTCACCAACGCCGTGCGCATCACGGTGTCGGCGCTGCGCAAGCGCCTCGGCGAGCCGTGGGTCATCGCCACCGTGCCAGGCGTCGGCTACCGCATCGACGCGGATGGGAGTGCCGGCGGTGAGTAGGGAGCCCGGGCTGAGCGTGCGGCTCAAGCTGACCCTCAGCTACGCGGGGTTCCTGATGATCGCGGGCGCGGTGCTGCTCGGGATCGTCTGGGTCTTCCTCCTGCGCTACGTCCCCAATGGGCCGATCACCGGCCCGGGTCCTTTCGTCCCGAACCGCGGCGACCTCATCCGCGCCTTCGCGCCGGCGGCCGTCTGGGCGCTGCTCTTCCTCCTCGCGTTCGGGCTGCTGGGCGGATGGTTCCTCGCCGGACGGATGCTGGCGCCCCTGCGACGGATCACCGAGGCGACCCGGCTGGCCGCAGAGGGCTCCCTTTCGCATCGGATCGAGCTCGAGGGCGCCGACGATGAGTTCCGCGAGCTGGCGGACAGCTTCGATGCGATGCTCGCGCGGCTGGAGTCCCACGTCGCGGAGCAGCGCCGGTTCGCCGCCAACGCCTCCCACGAGCTGCGCACGCCGCTGGCGATCACCCGAACGCTGCTGGATGTCGCGCGCAACGATCCCGATCGTGACGTCGACGAACTGATCGAGCGCCTGCGCATCGTGAACACCCGCGCGATCGGCCTCACCGAGGCGCTCTTGGTGCTGAGCCGGGCGGATCAGCGCTCGTTCACGCGCGAGCCGGTGGACCTGTCGCTCTTCGCCGAGGAGGCCGCGGAGGCGCTCCTGCCACTCGCGGAGGCGCGTGGGACGACGCTGCGCACTCTCGGCGGGGTGACGCCCGCGTCCGGTTCGCCCGCGCTGTTGCGGCAGCTGGTGTCGAACCTCATGCACAACGCGATCGTCCACAACCTGCCCGCCGACGGCACTGTCGACATCGTCACGTCGGTGCAGCCCGACGCCGCCGAGATCGTGGTGGAGAACACGGGGGAGAAGCTCAGCCCGCCGGTCGTCTCCACGCTGGCCGAGCCGTTCCAGCGGGGGAGCGAACGCATCCGCACCGACGACCACGCCGGCGTGGGTCTGGGCCTGGCCATCGTCCGCAGCATCGCGCAGGCGCACGGCGGGACCCTCGACCTCGCCGCGCGCACCGACGGGGGTCTGCGCGTCACGGTGCGCCTCCCGCGCCCCGCGGACTGAGCACGGCGATCCACCCATTGCGCGCCTTCGCCCCGTCGGCGAAGGTGGGACGCATGAGCGCAGTCACCCCCTTCCTCTGGTTCGATGACAGCGCCGAAGAGGCGGTCACGTTCTACACCGCGCTCATCCCCGACTCGGAGGTGGTGAGCATCGATCGCTATCCCGACGAGGTTCCCGGCATGGGCGGAAAGGTCATGCACGTGCACTTCCGGCTCGGGGGGCGCGACTACTACGGAATGGATGCCGGACCCCAGTTCCCTTTCACCGAGGCGTTCTCGCTGTATGTGCCGTGTCGTGACCAGGCTGAGGTCGACCGCTACTGGGACGCCCTGACGGCGGACGGCGGGCAGGAGCAGCCCTGCGGGTGGCTCAAGGACCGCTGGGGCCTGTCGTGGCAGATCATCCCCGACCGGCTGGTCGAGCTGATCCGCCATCGAGACCCCGAGATCGCACACCGCGCCGTGCAGGCGATGCTCCGGATGCGGCGCATCGACCTCGCCATCCTCGAGGCCGCCGTGGCGGACGGATGAGCCGCGCGGGGCGGGCGATCGGATGCCTCCTCCTGGTGCTGATGACGGCCGCCGGCTGCAGCGTCTCCACGCCGCGGCCGGCGCCTTCTGCAGAGGCACCGACGGTGGGACCGAGTTCATCACCCGGGGTGGACACCTGGTGGCGGGTCGCAGACGTGACCGGCACCCTGGCGTCCGGCCTCGCCGCACCGTGGTCGGTCGTCCCGCTCCCCGGCGGAGGCGCCCTCATCTCGCAGCGCGATGACGGCGCGGTGCTCGAACTCACGGCGGACGGAGACCTTCGCGAGGCAGGCGTCGTGCCCGGCGTCGTGTCGGGCGGAGAATCCGGGCTCCACGGGCTCGCGCTGCTCTCGACCGGCGAGACACCGATGCTGTACGCCTACTTCGGCGCCGCAGACGACAATCGCGTGACACGGATGCCGCTGCGCGGCGCACCGGGATCCTTCGAGCTCGGCGAGTCCGAGGTCGTGCTGGACGGCATCCCACGCGCAAGCACCCACGATGGAGGCCGCCTGGCATTCGGCCCGGACGGGTATCTGTACGTGACGACGGGCGATGCGCAGCAGCGTGACGCCGCCCAGGACCCCGACGCCCTGGGCGGCAAGATCCTGCGCCTCACCGCCGACGGCGAACCGGCGCCGGGCAATCCCTGGGGGACGCGGATCTGGTCTCTGGGACATCGCAACGTCCAGGGCATCGCGTGGACGGCCGACGGCGCGATGTGGGCGAGCGAGTTCGGTCAGGACACGTGGGACGAGGTGAATCGCATCGAGCCGGGCGCGAACTACGGCTGGCCGGTGGTCGAGGGCGTCGCCGATCGTGAGGGGTTCGTCGATCCGGTGGCACAGTGGGCCACGAGCGACGCCAGCCCCAGCGGTATCGCCGCCGTCGGCGACACGGTGTTCGTCGCGGGGCTGCGCGGCGAGCGGCTCTGGCAGCTCGACACCCGTGAAGGGACCATCGTCGACGAGCCGGTCGCGGCGCTGTCGGGCGAGTACGGGCGTCTCCGCGATGTCGTCGCGGTGCCCGACGGCTCCCTGTGGCTGCTCACGAACAACACCGACGGCCGCGGCACCCCGCGATCCGGCGATGACCGCCTGCTGCGGGTGGCGCTGGATCCGGCGGCGTGACACAGACGCCGGGCGGCGCGAGCACCGGCTACGGTGAGAGCGTGAGCTCGCAGCCCCGCTGTCCGCATTGCCGTCACTTCGTGTATCTCGACACCCTGCGGTGTCCGAACTGCGAGGCCGAGATCGGCTACCACCTCCCGACGCGCGAGTTCGTGGGGCTGCGCAACGGTCAGGCCGACGTCGACGGCGAGACCTGGTACACCTGTTCGAACCGCGAGTGGGCGTGCAACTGGCTCGTGTGGGCGAACGCGCCCGCCGGCCGGTGCTTCTCGTGCCGGCTGACCCGCCGCCAGCCGGCGGGCAACGACACCGTCGCCCTCGAGAAGCTGGCCAAGACAGAAGAGGCGAAGCGTCGGCTGATCCTCCAGCTCGCCGACCTCGGGCTGCCGATCGTCGGCTGGGACGTCAAGGACGGCGGTCTCGGATTCGACCTCATCTCGAGCCTGTCCGACGGCAAGCCCGTGACCATCGGGCACTCCCACGGCATCATCACGATCGACCTCGCCGAGAGCCTCGACGACCGGCGCGAGGCGCTGCGCGTGCGCCTGGGCGAGCCCTATCGGACGATCCTCGGTCATCTCCGCCATGAGGTCGGCCACTACTTCCAGAATGTGCTGCTCACCGACGACGAGCTCTGGGACCGCTGCCGCGACCTGTTCGGTGACGAGCGCACGAGCTACCGCGACGCCCTGAAGCGCCACTACAAGCTGGGTGCGCCGTCCGACTGGAGCCAGTCGTTCATCTCGGAGTACGCCACGATGCACCCCTGGGAGGACTTCGCCGAGACGTTCGCCCACTACCTCCACATCACCGGCACCCTCCAGACCGCGGCGGTCATCGGCATCCATCTGGATGCGTCCGTCACGAATCTCCGCGACACGGATGTCGTGCCCCTCGCGTCGTACGAGCGCGAGCCGATCCAGCGCCTGCTCACCGACTGGGAGTGGCTGTCGCAGGGATTCAACCGCATCAACCGCTCGATGGGCTTCGGCGACCTGTATCCGTTCACGATCGTGACGCCGGTGCGGCACAAACTGGCGTTCGTCCACGACATCGTCACGCGGGCGCCGCTCAGCGCGGGAGAGCAGTACTCGCTCGCGCTGGCGACGGAGACCGAGCGATCATGACCACGTTCGCGCGGGGGCAGCGCGTGATCGGCGCGGCGACGCACTACGTCGAGAACCAGCCGCCCTGGCGTGTGGACGTGGACGAGTATGCCCTCAACGCGCCGCTGGGGGAGGCTGTGCGCGCGTTCGGCGGCGACTGGGCAGAGAGGGGCCTGCGCGAAGCCGGGGGAGTCGTCGGCTCGGGCTCGTTCCAGCGCGACGCGGAGCTGGCGAACATCCACACCCCGGTCGCGTACCCGCACGACCGTTGGGGCTACCGCCTGGACGAGGTGGAGTACGACCCCTCCTACCACCGCGTCATCGGCGAAGCCGTGGCCCGGGGAGCGCACACGTCGGCCTGGGCCGAACCGCGGCCGGGCGCGCACGTGGCGCGCGCCGCCATGTTCATGCTCTTCGCACAGGTGGAACCCGGGCACGCCTGCCCGGTCTCGATGACCCACGCGGCTGTGGCCTCGATCGAGGGCTCGCCCTGGATCGCCGACGCGTGGCTGCCGCGCCTGTACTCGCGCGACTACGAGCCGCGTCTGATCGTGACGGGCGAGAAGACGAGTGCACTCATCGGCATGGCGATGACCGAGAAGCAGGGCGGATCCGACGTGCGTGCGGGCACGACGGTCGGCGAGTCCATGGGCGGTCACGCGTACCAGCTCACCGGCCACAAATGGTTCTGCTCGGCGCCGATGTCGGACGGATTCCTCGTGCTGGCGCACACCCGCAGCGGCGGGGTCGACGAGGGGCTGACATGTCTGTTCGTGCCCCGCGTCCTGCCGCACGGCATGCGGAACGTGTTCCGCATCCAGCGGCTGAAGGACAAGCTCGGCAACCGCTCCAACGCCTCGGCGGAGGTCGAATTCGACGGCACGGTCGGATTCCTCGTCGGCGAGCCGGGCCGGGGAGTGCGCACCATCATCGAGATGGTGCAGCGCACGCGCCTCGACTGCGTGCTCGGCACCGCGGCGGGAATGCGGCAGTCGCTCGCCGAGGCGCTCTGGCACGCCCGCGGGCGTGAGGCGTTCGGCGCGCTGCTGGTGGACCAGCCTGCGATGACCGGCGTGCTCGCCGACCTGTCGCTCGAGTACGAAGCGGCTATGCTCACCGGCATGCGCCTGGCGCAGCTGTTCGAGGCGGACGCTTCCGACCGCGACGTGGCACTCCGGCGGCTCGCGACGCCGGTGTCGAAGTACTGGGTGTGCAAGCGAGGGCCGCATCATGCGTACGAGGCGCTGGAGTGCCTCGGGGGAAACGGCTACACCGAGTCGTTCCCGCTCGCCCGGCGCTATCGCGAGCAGCCGGTCATGGCGATCTGGGAGGGCTCGGGCAACGTCATCGCGCTGGACGTGCTGCGGGCGCTCACACGCGACCGCGAATCGGGTGAGGCTTTCGCGGACGAGCTGGGGCGCACATCCGGCGCTTCCGCCGACCTCGATCGTCATGTCGCGCGCACGCTGATGCTGCTGCAGCAGCTGACCACGGACCCCGACGAAGCGGCATCCCAGGCCCGGCGTCTCAGCGAAGACCTCGCGCTCGCCTTCCAGGCGTCGCTCATGCTCCGCCACGCACCGGGCCGCGACGCCGAGGCCTTCATCGCCGCGCGTCTCGGCGACGAACGCGGGGCGCAGTACGGCGTGCTTCCCCGGGGAACGGATGCCGCGGCCATCGTCGCGCGGCACTGACCCGGCCCGCACGTCCTGTCGTTCCCAGAACCCTTGCACCCGGCGCGCCTAGGCTTGGCGGATGACTTCTGCGCCGCGCCTCGCCCTGTTCGCGGCCGTCGTGGCGCTCGCAGCGATGTGCACGTCGTGCGCGTCGGGCGCCGAAGTGCAGCAGCCGTCGCATTCTTCCACCGCAGAGGTACAGCCCGAGCCGACCCCGACGCCGACACCGACGTCCGAGCCGGCCGAAGCGGCCGTCGAGGCGATGTCGCTGCGCGAGCGGGCCGCCAGCGTCGTGATGGGCCACATCCCGACCACCGACGCCGGCGCTCTGCACGCGTACATGGAGACGTCCGGTATCGGCGGCTTCCTGCTGATGGGGGCGAACATCCCTGCGGATGAGGCGGCTCTCCAGACGATCACCGCGGCGCTGACGGTGGATCCGGCGCGGCCGCCGCTGGTCGCGATCGATCAAGAGGGTGGCGACGTGTCCCGACTTCCGTGGGACCCCTTTCCGGCGCCGCTCGATCTGCAGCAGGCCGATCCGTCGGCAGCCGAGGCGGCGTTCGCAGGTCGGGCGGACCTCGTGCGAGAGGCGGGCATTCCCGTGAACTTCGGGATCGTCGCCGATGTCACGGCCGACCCGGGCTCGTTCATCCACCGGCGCGTGCTCGGAACGACTCCCGACGCCGCGTCTGCCCGTGTGGCGGCAGCCGTGCGGGGCGAGGAAGGCACGGTGTTCTCGACGCTCAAGCACTTCCCCGGGCACGGCGCGGCGCCCGGTGACTCGCACACGGCGATCCCGTCGACCGCCCTGCCCCTCGATCAGTGGCGCGCGGCGGATGCGCTGCCGTTCGAGGCGGGCATCGACGCGGGCGCCGAGCTGCTGATGTTCGGACACCTCGCCTACACCGCTGTCGATCCCGCGCCGGCGAGCCTGTCGCCGGAGTGGCACCGGATCGCCCGGGAGGAGCTCGGATTCGGCGGCGTGAGCATCACCGACGACCTGGGGATGCTGCAGGGTTCTGGCCAGGCGCCGTACGCCGATCCGGTGGCCAACGCCGTTGCCGCCCTCGCCGCGGGCAACGACATGGTCCTGACGGTGGTCTACTCGACGCCCGAGACGGCGCCGCGGATCGTCGACGGCATCGTCGCCGCGGTGGAGTCCGGCGTGCTGCCGGCGGATCGGCTCGACGAGGCCGCCGTGCGGGTGATGGAGCTCCGGCTCGCCGTCGCAGAGGCGGGCGCGGGGGATCTGCCCTGCACGACGTGCGCCCCCGCCGAATGAGTCAGGCGGCGGCGACGTCGATCAGTCGCCGGCGCACTGCGGTCCCGCGGTCGGCGAATGTGCGCTGGGCGCGCACGTACTCGGCCTTGCCCTCAGCCGTCTCGATGGGGACGGCGTCGTAGCCCCACTCGGCGAGGTCGTACGGCGAGGCGCGCATGTCGAGCACGCGGATGTCGCGGGCGAGCTCGAACGCGTCGAGGAGCAGTTCGCCCGGCACCAGCGGCCCGAGCTTCACGGCCCACTTGTACAGATCCATCCCGGCGTGAAGACAGCCCGGCTGCTCGAGCGCCGCCTGCCGCTCGCGGGTCGGCGTCTCGCGATTGCGCGGCGCGGCCTCGGGGGTGAAGAAGCGGAAGGCATCGAAGTGCGTACAGCGCAGCTCGGCGGCCTCGACGACGGCATCCGTCGCGTGCTGACCGAGGCGCAGCGGCACGGGATGCCGGTGCTCCTGCTGCCGATAGACCATCGCCCACTCGTGCAGACCGAAGCAGCCGAAGCCGGGAGCGCGGTCGGCAGTGGCACGGAGGATCCTTGAGACGTTCGCGATGAGGGCGCCGCGCTCGGCGCGGAAGCCGTCGCCGTCGACAGCGAGCGACCCCGATGCGGTGCCCGCGCGGTACCAGCGCCATCCGGCTCGCGCGTCGGCCGCGGCGTCCGTCAGCTCCAGGCCTTCGCCGGGATGCCAGCGATGCAGCACCGACGGCTTGTACGAGTAGTACGTGAACAGGAAGTCCTCGACGGGGTGCGTCTCACCGTGCGCCGCCCGCTCCCGGCGGCCCTGCGTCAGCGCGCGGGCACGGTTCTCGTGTGCCGCCGCGCGGGCACGCCACACGTCACCGGTGAGCACCGGGACGGGAGCGGGCGCGATCGTCACCGTTCGAGGATACGCGGACCCCCTCGCGAGCCCCCACTGCGAAGATCAGGACTCGACCGGCTCGATGAGCTCGGGGGAGTTGTTGCGGACGTTGCCCACGGCCTTCGAGACCGCGTGGTCCTCGAGGGTGTCGGCCAGTGCCGGGGCTGCGTCGATGGCCGCATCCAGCACATCGCGGACGTTGTCGGTGGTCGGATCGAGCCACGCATCGGCGTGATCGGGGTCGAGGAACAGCGGCATGCGGTCGTGGATGGAGCCGAGGTGCCCGATGGAGTCCCGGGTGAGGATGGTGAAGCTCAGCAGCCACCGCTCGGGATCGTCGTCGCCCTTCGTCTTGTCGCGCCACCATTCGTAGAGCCCGGCGAGGAACAGCGGCTCACCGTCAGCCGGGTGGATGAAATGCGGCGTCTTGGCGCCGTCGACGTTCTTCCACTCGTAGTAGCCGGATGTCGGCACCACCGCACGCCGCTTCTCGAGCGCGCCGCGGAACATCGGCTTGTCCTCGAGCTCTTCGGCCCGGGCGTTGAAGGCACGCGCGCCGATCTTCGTGTCTTTCGCCCACGAGGGGATCAACCCCCAGCGCGCCGCCTCCAGCCGCCTGGTCGGCGGCTCGGTCTTGGCCGAGTCCAGCACGATCGCCGCGCGATCGGTGGGTGCCACGTTGAAGGACGGGGCCGGCAGGTCGTCGCCCTCGACATCGACGCGCAGCACCCCGACGAGTTCGGGACCGGCACTGGCCACTACGAAACGTCCGCACATGCGCCCAGCCTACGCGCGGGGTCCGACGTCACACCGTGGCGGTACCCGTGCTCCCCAGCACGCCCACGTCCTCGAGCCGCTCCAGGAGGCCGGCACCGTCGTTGTCGGTGACCCACGGCACCTCGGCCGCCGCGTGGTCGTTGACCGCGGTGCGGCCGCCGGCGAGGACGGCTTCGGCAGGGGAGAGGCGGCGGATGGCGACGGCGACCACTCGAGACGGATGCTCGTCGGTGAACGTCGTGTAGATGTCGTCGTCGTGCTGGCCGTCGTCGCCGATCAGCAGCCAGCGCACGCCCGGGAACTCGTCGGCGAGACGTCGCAGGTTCGACAGCTTGTGGGCCTTGCCGCTGCGGAACCAGCGGTCGTGGGTGGGACCCCAGTCGGTGAGCAGCAGTGATCCGGGCGGGAAGACGTGCCGGCTCAGGAACCGCATCAGCGTCGGGGCGATGTTCCAGGCGCCGGTCGACAGATAGATGAGCGGTGCCCCGGGGTTCTCGCGCACGACGCGTTCCATCAGCACGGCCATGCCGGGGACCGGCTGGCGCGCGTGCTCGTCGACGACGAAGGAGTTCCAGGCGGCGAGGAGGGGGCGCGGGATGGCGGTCACCATCACGGTGTCGTCGACATCCGACACGATGCCGAACCGGACGTCGGGCGCCACCACGAACGCGCGGGTCTCGACCGGCTCGCCGCCTTCGACGGACATCGTGAACGTCTGCCAGCCCGGCTCCAGCGCTGCCGGCAGCCGCGTATCGATCACGCCGCCGCGGTCGGCGACCACGACGTGCTCGATCCCGGCGATGGTGACGGTGATCTGCGCGTAGCCGATCGGCACCGCAACGAAGCTGCGCCAGCCGCGCACTCCGGCATACTCGCCGCCCTCGGAGACCTTCGCGGGGGGCACGATCATGGCGCGGCCGAGCACGCGGACCCACCCGGGACCGCCGTAGCCCGGGAACGGGGTCACCGTGGGCTTCTGGCCCCGTCGCCGCGCCCGCCGTTCCCGCCAGGAGTGGAACCGGTACTCCAGGCGAGCGAGCCACAGGATCTTGGCGCGCACGGGCTGGGGGTCGGTCTGAGGCATCCGCTCAGTCTTTCATGTCCGCCACGGACGCTTCGTCAGGGCCGTCGTGGTCGAGGTGCTTCCGCTCCGCCCGCTCGATGACCTTCTTGCTGAGGAACACGAGCACGAGGAAGAGGACGATGACGCCGACGAAGATGTAGCCCGCGTAGTGGAGCTGGTCGGCGAGTTCGCGGTACGTGCCGGCTGCGAGAGCCGCCACCGAGATGTAGAGCGTCGACCACACGACGCACGCCGGAATGGTCCATGCGAGGAACCGCCGGTACGGGTACCCGCTCATGCCCACCGTGAGCGGCACCAGCGAGTGGAGCACCGGAAGGAACCGTGAGATGAAGATCGCCGGACCCCCACGGCGACGGAGGTATCTCTCCGACCGCTCCCAGTTGGCCTCGCCGATGCGACGACCCAGGCGTGAGTGCTGGATCTTCGGGCCGAGGAACCGGCCGAGCCCGAAGCCGATGCTTTCGCCGATGACGGCGCCGATCACCACCGCGACACCGAGCAGCACGCCCTCGAGAGGGGAGGCGACGGCCGTCGCGGCGACGATGACGACGGTGTCGCCGGGCACCACGAGCCCCACGAGGACGCTGGTCTCGAGCATGATGGCGAAGCCCGCGAGAAGGGTCCTGAGCACCGGGTCGACGCTCTGCACGGCGTCGAGCAGCCAGGTGAGGAACTCGTTCACGCCACGAGCCTAGAGGCCGCCGCGCGCCTCTAACCTGGGAACATGTCGGACACCGTCGCCACCGCGTGCATCGCGCAGTGGGCGGATCCGGCAGCCGTCTTCGCCACCCTGTTCGCGCATGAACCGCACGTCTTCTGGCTGGATGCCGGACCCGGCGCGCGCGAGGGCTGGAGCTGGATGGGCACGGGCTCTCCCGACGATCCCGCGCGCGCGACGGCGACGGTGTGCACGGGCGGGTCTGCCGGCGCTGCGCACTCGGGCGAGGCGGCGTTCCGCGGCGGCTGGGTCGGCTGGAGCGCATACGACGACGCCGCCGCCCGCGCCGGCGCACCCTCGTCCCGCGACGCCGACGGTGTGCCGCAGGACCTCTGGCTGCGGGTCGATCGCCTCGTGGCGTTCGATCATGGCGCGCAGCGCGTCCACGTCTTCGGCTCCTCCGTCGACGTGCCGCGGGTCGTGGCTGCCGTCGCCGGCGTCTTGCCGGCACCTCCGCCGATGCCGGCACCCGCGGGTGCGCCGGCGCGGTCGCGTCACGCGCCGGAGGAGTACGCGGCCCTGATCGAGCGCTGTCGCGACGCGATCCGCAAGGGGGACGCGTACCAGCTGTGCCTCACGACGCGGTTCGAGGTCGAGGCATCCGTCGATCCCGTCGCGGTGTACGCACGCCTGCGGGAGGCGACGCCGGCGCACCACGGGGGGATCGTGCGCTCGGGACGGACCGCGCTCCTGAGTGCGAGCCCCGAGCGATTCCTCGACGTCGCACCCGGCCCGGACGGCGCCGCGGTCGTGCGGACCCGGCCGATCAAGGGCACCCGGCCGCGCGGCGGCGATCCCGCGACCGACGCCGCACTCGCGGACGAGCTGCGCGCGAGCGACAAGGAGCGCGCGGAGAACGTCATGATCGTCGACCTGATGCGCAACGACCTCTCGCGCGTGTGCCTGCCGGGCACCGTCGGAGTCGACGCGCTCCTCGAGGTGGAGTCGTATCCGGCCGTGCATCAGCTGGTCAGCACCGTGTCGGGCCGGCTGGTCCCCGCGACGACCGTGGGCGATCTGCTGGACGCGACGTTCCCGGCCGGCTCGATGACGGGAGCGCCCAAACTGTCGGCGATGACCATCCTGCACAGCCTCGAGGGCGCGCCGCGCGGGGTGTTCTCGGGGTGCTTCGGCTGGATCGGCGACGACGGCGGGCTCGACCTCGCGATGGTGATCCGATCGATCGTCGTCCGCGAAGACAGCGCCTATGTCGGCGCCGGCGGCGGTATCACCTGGCGATCGGATGCCGCGGCCGAGGTCGCGGAGGTCGGCATCAAGGCACGCGCGCCGCTCGCCGCGCTGGGCGCCGCACTGCCGCCGGGCTGGTGAAGCCGCCCTTCCGCTAACCTGGAAGGTGCGCTTCGTGCGCTGCGTGCTGCGTGCGCTCTGCGTGCTTCCCGGCATCCCGGCATCCCGTCATCCGATGATTGGTATTTCCCTCGTGAGTCACACCGACACCCCCGTCACCTCTGCGCCCGCCGAGGGCTATGACGCGTACTCGATCCAGCAGAAGTGGCAGGCGCGCTGGGCCGAGGCCGACCCGTTCCGGGCCGGCGGTGCCGATGACAAGCGTCCGCGGAAGTTCGTGCTCGGGATGTTCCCGTACCCGTCCGGCGACCTGCACATGGGGCACGCCGAGAACTACGCCTACGTCGACGTCGTGGCCCGCTTCTGGCGCCACCGCGGCTACAACGTGCTGAACCCGATCGGGTGGGACTCGTTCGGGCTGCCGGCCGAGAACGCGGCGATCAAGGGCGGCGCGGGCTCCGACCCGCGCGAGTGGACGTACGCGAACATCGCTCAGCACAAGAAGAGCTTCCGCCAGTACGGCTCGTCGTACGACTGGTCGCGCATCCTGCACACCAGCGACCCCGAGTACTACCGCTGGAACCAGTGGCTGTTCCAGCGCCTCTACGAGCGCGGTCTGGCGTACCGCAAGGCCAGCCCGGTCAACTGGTGCCCGAACGACCAGACCGTGCTCGCCAACGAGCAGGTCGTCGACGGGCACTGCGAGCGCTGCGGGGCCGAGGTCGTCAAGAAGAACCTGACGCAGTGGTACTTCAAGATCACCGATTACGCCGACCGGCTGCTCGACGACCTGAACCAGCTCGAGGGTTTCTGGCCGCAGAAGGTGCTCCGGATGCAGCGGAACTGGATCGGCCGCTCGGTAGGGGCCGACATCGACTTCGAGATCGAGGGTCGCGCCGACAAGGTGACGGTGTTCTCGACGCGCCCCGACACGCTGCACGGCGCGACCTTCATGGTCGTCGCCCCCGACAGCGATCTGGCCGCCGAGCTCGCCGCCGGCTCGACGGCCGAGGTGCGCATGCGCTTCCAGGACTACCTCGAGCGCGTGCAGCGCGAGACCGACATCGAGCGCCAGTCGACGGACCGCCCGAAGACGGGCGTGTTCCTCGACCGCTTCGCGATCAACCCCGTGAACGGCGACCGTCTGCCGATCTGGGCGGCCGACTACGTGCTGGCCGACTACGGCCACGGCGCCGTCATGGCCGTGCCCGCGCACGACCAGCGCGACCTCGATTTCGCCCGCGCCTTCGACCTTCCGGTCAAGGTCGTGGTCGACACCACCGCGCCGATCACCGGCGCCATCCCCGTCATCGAGCTCGACGACGACGGCGTGCCGATCGATCCCGGCCCGGTCGAGGCGCTGTCCGACGTCGACCCCGCCCGCACCGGTATCGCGCTCACCGGAGAGGGCCGGCTCATCAACTCCGGGTCGCTGGACGGCCTGTCGAAGCGCAACGCCATCGCGCGCATCATCGAGCAGCTCGAGGCCGCCGGCACGGGGCGTGCCGCGAAGTCGTACCGCCTGCGTGACTGGCTGATCTCACGCCAGCGATTCTGGGGGACGCCGATCCCGATGATCCACACGGAGGACGGCCGTATCGTCCCGGTGCCGGACGACCAGCTTCCGCTCGAGCTGCCCGATGCGCGCGGACTGGACCTGAAGCCCCGCGGGACCTCGCCGCTCGGCGGCGCGACCGAGTGGATGAAGACGACGGATCCCGAGACGGGCGAGCCGGCGCTGCGCGACCCCGACACGATGGACACGTTCGTCGACAGCTCCTGGTACTTCCTGCGCTTCCTCGCGCCGAACGACCCGACGCAGGCGTTCCCGTCCGCCGAGGCCAACCGCTGGGCTCCCGTCGACTCGTACATCGGCGGCGTCGAGCACGCGATCCTGCACCTCCTGTACGCGCGCTTCATCACGAAGGTGCTGTTCGACATGGGGCTGATCGACTTCACCGAGCCGTTCACGAGTCTCATCAACCAGGGCATGGTGCTGCTGGGCGGCTCGAAGATGTCCAAGTCGAAGGGCAACCTCGTCGAGTTCGCATCCAGCATGGTCGACCCGGGAGCCGACGCGTCGCGCGTCGCGATGGTGTTCGCCGGCCCGGTCGAGGACGACATCAACTGGGAGGACGTCTCGACCACCGGCGCCCAGAAGTTCCTGGCACGCGCCTGGCGTGTCGCCAAGGACGTTTCGAGCGATCCCGATGTGATCTGGGCGGAGGGAGACGTGTCGCTGCGGCGCATCACGCATCGCCTCCTGGCCGACGCGCCCGGGCTCGTCGAGCAGACGAAGTTCAACGTCGTCGTCGCCCGGCTGATGGAGCTGGTCAACGCCACGCGCAAGGTCATCGACAGCGGTGCCGGCCCCGCCGACCCGGCGGTGCGCGAGGCCGCCGAGGCCACCGCGATGATCCTCGACCTGTTCGCTCCGCACCTCGCGGAGGAGATGTGGCAGATCCTCGGCTACGACGGCTTCGTGGGCCTGGTGCCGTGGCGCACGGCCGATCCGACCCTGCTCGTCGAGGAGAGCGTGACGGCCATCGTGCAGGTCGACGGCAAGGTCCGTGGAACGCTGCAGGTTCCCGCCCGCATCGACGCCGCAGAGCTCGAGCGCCTCGCCCGTGCCGATGAGAAGGTCGTCCGCGCCCTCGGCGACCGTGACATCACGCGCACCGTCGTTCGACCCCCCAAGGTCGTGAGCTTCAGCACGCACTGACCTTCCTCCCCAGGAAGGCCGGGCCGCGGGATCTCCACATCCTCCGCCCCGTGCGCATCACGGCTGTCACCGGACTCCTAGCGTGAGTCCGGTGACAGCCGGTGACCGCGACGAGCCGCTCGGAACGGTAGCCGCGGTCCCCGCACGGGGCTCAGACTCAGGCTCAGGGCTGAGCGTGCCCGACCCGTCCGCACGGCGGCGGCTCGGCGTCGGCGCCGTGATCGTGATGGTCGTCGCCGCACTCGCCGTCACCGTGGGCATCGGCATCCTTCGCGGTGCGATGTCGCCGGTGGACGAGGTCCTCGTGGACCAGACACCGGTGCCCGTCGCCACGGGCGTCGGCGACCTCTACGTGCACGTGTCCGGCGCGGTGCGCACTCCCGGCCTGTATCTGCTGCGGGCGGGCGCGTGCGTGGTGGACGCGGTCGCCGCCGCGGGCGGCTTCAGCGAGGACGCCGATCGCGACGCGGTCAACCTGGCACGCACGCTCGACGACGGGGAGCAGCTGCCGGTGCCGCACGAAGGCGAAGCGGCGCCGGCCGGCGCGGCCGCCCCGGCAGCCGCCGACGGGCGGGTCGACCTGAATGCGGCGGACGCGGCGATGCTCGAGACGCTGCCGCGCATCGGCCCGGCTCTCGCCGAACGCATCGTCGCCTGGCGCGAGGACAACGGCGGATTCACGAGCGTCGAAGACCTCCTGGCCGTGCCGGGCATCGGCGACAAGATGCTGGAGTCCCTCCGCGACCTCGTGACGGTGTGACGTGCCGCGTGCAGCAGCGCTCCGGCTCGCTCCCGTCGCCGCTTCGTGCTGGGCGGCCGCCGCCGCCGCGATCCTCCTGCCCCCGGCCTCTCCCTGGCTCGCCGCCGCGCTGTGGCTCGTCGTGGCGCTGGGCGCTGTCGCGGTCGTGCGTGCGAGCCTGCCCGCAACCGTGTCCAGCCGCGTTGCGCCCACGCGAGGACGGTTCCGGATGCCGCGTCACGCGGTGCGCCGGGCGCTCGTCGTCGTGGTGCTCGCGGCCGCGGCGTCGGCGACCGCCGCCTCGCATGTCGCTGCGGCGCAGCCCGCGAGAGAGGGTGTCGGGCAACTGGCCCTCGACGGTGGCCGCGCGGTCGAGGTGCGCGCCGAGGTGGTCGGCAAGGTCGAGCGGCGTGCCGACGGGACCGTCGCCTTCGATGCGCGCACCTCGCGCTTCGTGACGGGGCACGAGACCCGCGCGACGGACGTGGAGATCAGCGTGCGCGTGTCGCTGCGCGATGTCCATCGCCTCTCGTCGCTCGACGTCGGCGCAGTGGTCGAGGCTCGCGGCAGCACCACGCCCGGCCGTGCCGGCGAACGCGCCGTGCTGGTGCTCTGGGCGTCCCGAGGGGTCGACGTCGTCCGGGCGGCCGAGGGGGTGGCCGCGATGGCGGCGGAACTGCGGCGCGGGCTGGTCCGCGCCGTGGACGGTCTTCCCGGCGACGGGGCAGGTCTCGTGCCGGGGCTGGCCGTCGGCGACACCTCGGTGGTGTCGCCCGCGCTCGACAGAGCGATGAAGGCGGCATCGCTCTCCCACCTCACCGCGGTGTCGGGCGCCAACTGCGCCCTGGTGGTCGGCCTCGCCTTCGCCCTCGCGGCCGCGCTCGGTGCCTCGCGCGGCCTGCGGGTGGGCTGCGGCCTCGCGGTGCTCGTCGGGTTCGTGGTGCTCGTCACGCCCGAGCCCAGTGTGGTGCGCGCCGCAGCGATGGCTGCCGTCGCGATGCTCGCCGTGCTCCTGGGCCGCACGGGAGTGGGGATCGCGCTGCTGTCGACCGCCGTGACGGTGCTGCTGGTCATCGATCCGTGGCTGGCGGCATCGCTGGGCTTCGCGCTCTCGACCGCAGCGACGGCCGCGCTGCTGCTCTTCGCCCGTCCGCTCGCGGGGGGTCTCGCACGTGCGGTTCCCCGCCCCCTCGCGCTGGCGCTGGCGGTCCCGCTCGCCGCGCAGCTCGCCTGCGGACCGCTGCTGATCCTCATCGAGCCGACCGTGCCCGTCTACGGCGTGCTCGCGAATCTCCTGGCCGGGCCCGCGGCGCCGGCAGCCACGGTGCTCGGCCTCGCGGCATGCCTCAGCGCGCCCTTCCCGTGGCTGCAGTCGGGGCTCGCGGCCCTCGCCTGGGTACCGGCATCCTGGATCGCCGCGACCGCGACGACCGTCGCCGGACTTCCCGGCGACGCCCTGCCCTGGTGGGAGGGCTGGCCCGGGGCCGCGAGCCTGACGATCGTCGGTGTGGCCATCGGGCTCGTCATCGTGCTCCGCCGCGACGGCCCTCCGGCGCGGCGGCTCGCCCGCGCCGCGTCGGTCCTGCTCGTGGCCGTCGTCGCGGGCACGGCCCTGGGCGCGGGGGCACTCACATCGGTCGCGGGGCGCTGGACGCTGCCCGCGGACTGGTCGGTGCTGGCGTGCGACGTCGGTCAGGGCGACGCGGTGCTGCTGCGTTCGGCCGGGGCGGTGGCCCTTGTCGATACCGGCCCGGCGCCGGAGCCGCTCGCCGCCTGCCTGGCACGCGCGGGGATCGGGCGCATCGACCTCCTGGTGCTCACCCACTACGACCTCGACCACATCGGCGGGCTCGACGCCGTGCGCGGTCGGGTCGGCACCGTGCTGCACGGTCCCGGCGATGCGGACGCGGTCCGTCGGATCGCCGCGTTGACGGCGGAGGGCGCGCGGTCGACCCAGGCGTCCACGGGCCTCAGCGGGTCACTCGGCGCGGCGCGGTGGCGTGTGCTGTGGCCGAAGCCCGGCAGTCGGGCATTTCCGGAGGGCAACGACGCAAGCGTCGTCCTCGATGTGCGGGGCGGCGGCATCCCTCCCACGCTGCTCCTCGGCGATCTGTCGGCCTCACCGCAGCGGGTGCTGGCGGCCGCGGGCGCCCTGGCACCGCCGTACTCGATCGTCAAGGTGGCGCATCACGGCAGCGCCGACCAGGACGCCGACCTGTATGTCGCGGTGCAACCGGCTGTGGCGCTGCTGACAGTGGGGGCCGGCAACGACTACGGGCACCCGCGGGTGGAGACCCTCACGATCCTCGACGACGTGGGCGCCCGCATCGCACGCACCGATCTGGACGGCGCGATCGCGCTGTGGTCGTCCGAGAACACGGTCGCGATGTGGCGGGAGCGGGGAGGATGACCAGCCGCCGCCCGCGCCCGGGCTGTGAGGTCGGCGGCCGTCGGTAGGCTGGAGCAATGGCTCCTCCCGCTCGCCGCGCGCCCGCGAAGACGGCGCGCAGCGCCATTCCGCAGCTGTCGTGGCGGGCGCCTCAGCCGGCGCCGATCGTGCTGGTGTCCGGCCCCGAAGAGGTCTGCGCCGAGCGGGCGATCGCCGGTGTGCGCGAGTACCTCCGCGCCGAGGATCCGACGCTCGAGGTCTCCGACATCCGCGCCGACGACTACGCCGCGGGTACGCTGCTGGGCGTCACCTCGCCGTCGCTGTTCGGCGAGCCCCGGCTCGTGCGGGTGAGCGGCGTGGAGAAATGCTCCGACACCTTCCTGGCCGAGGCGGTCTCGTACCTGTCGGCTCCGCAGGATGGCGCCACGGTGGTGCTGCGCCACACCGGCGCCAGCGTCCGCGGCAAGAAGCTGCTCGACGCGATCCGTGCGGGGCAGGGCTCAGGCGTGGAGATCGCCTGCCCGGCCGTCAAGCGCGACTCCGACCGCTTCGACTTCGCCGCGGGGGAGTTCCAGGCGGCCAAGAAGCGCATCGCCCCCACGGCGCTGCGCAGTCTCGTCTCCGCCTTCGCCGACGACCTCACCGAGCTGGCAGCCGCCTGCCAGCAGCTCATCGCCGACGTGCCCGGTGACATCACCGACCAGCTCGTCGAGCGCTATTACGGTGGCCGCGTCGAGACGTCGGCCTTCACGGTCGCCGACACGGCGATCGCAGGCCGCTACGGCGAAGCTCTCATCGCCCTCCGCCATGCGCTGGCCTCGGGTGCCGACCCGGTTCCGCTCGTCGCGGCCGTCGCGATGAAGCTGAGGACGATGGCGCGGGTGGCGGGCAACCGCGAATCCTCGGCTGCCCTGGCGTCGCGGCTGGGCATGAAGGACTGGCAGGTGGACCGCGCGCGCCGTGACCTCACGGGATGGAACGAAGAGAGCCTGGGCCGCGCCATCCAGGCGACGGCGAGGGCGGATGCCGAGGTCAAGGGCGGCTCGCGCGACGCGGTCTTCGCGCTGGAGCGCATGATCACGGTCATCGCGACGCGTTCCCCTTACGGCGCCTGACGTCCGGCAACGCGAAATGGCCCGCCCCCTGACGGGACGGGCCATGTCGACTCGCTCTCACCGCACACTCACGTGGCGGGGCGGCCTCATGGCCGCAGAGCGTGTCGAAGTCTCAGAGCGCCGAGACCTGCTTGGCGATGGCCGACTTGCGGTTCGCTGCCTGGTTCCGGTGGATGACGCCCTTGCTGACGGCCTTGTCGAGCTTCTTGGACGCCGTGCCCAGAGCCTTCTCGGCGGCGGCCTTGTCGCCGGCGGCGATCGCCTCGCGCGTGCGGCGGACGTGCGTCTTCAGCTCGCTCTTCACGGCCTTGTTGCGCTCGCGCGCCTTCTCGTTGGTCTTGTTGCGCTTGATCTGCGACTTGATGTTCGCCACGTGTCGACGTTCTTTCGTTCGAAGGGAATCGGATAGATGTGCCGGTCAGCGAGAGAGGGGCGCTTCGCGACGGTCGTGAGGGCGAACCCACACGCAAGCCAAACAAGGATTCTACCAGGTCGGACGGCGTGCGATGGACGGCGCCGATGCGCGGGGGAGCGGTGCCGGATGATGCATGATCGAGACGTGGCTGCGCGCGTCGCCCGAGGCGCGCGCCCCTGACGAAGGAGTCCGCCGTGCCGCAGCATCCGTCCATCGACCTCGAGACGTTTCCACCCGGCTTCCGATGGTCGGCCGCGACCGCCGCGTTCCAGGTGGAAGGCTCCCGCACCGCCGACGGCCGCGGCCGATCCATCTGGGACGATTTCGTCGACGCTCCGGCCGCGGTCCACGGCGGGGCGACGGCGGAACCCGGGCCCGACAGCTACCGGCGCCACCGCGAGGACGTCGCGCTGCTGGCAGCCCTCGGCGTCGACCGCTACCGCTTCTCGATCTCGTGGGTGCGGGTGCAGCCCGAGCCCGGCGGTCCTGTTCTGCCGGCAGGGCTCGACTACTACCGCCGGCTCGCAGACGACCTGCTCGACGCCGGCGTCACTCCCTTCGCGACGCTGTATCACTGGGACCTGCCGAGCACGCTCGAGCAGCAGGGCGGCTGGCTGCAGCGCGACACCGCGGAGCGCTTCGGCGAGTATGCCGAGATCGTCGCCGAGGCACTGGGCGACCGCATCCGTCATTGGTACACACTCAACGAACCGGTCTCGACGTCGCTGCAGGGCTATGCCGTCGGCACCCTGGCGCCCGGTCGTCAGCTGCTGTTCGACGCGCTGCCGACCGTGCATCATCAGCTCCTCGCCCACGGTCTGGCGCAGCGGGCACTGCGCGCCGCGGGGGCCGAGGAGGTCGGCATCGTCAACAACCACACGCTGGTGCTCCCTGCGAGCGAGATGGAAGCCGACCTCACCGCGGCGGCGGTGTACGACCTGCTCCACAACCTCGTGTTCGCCGAGCCGGTGCTCACCGGGGCGTACCCCGATCTCGAAGCGTTCGGCATTCCGCCGATGCCGGTGGCCGACGGCGATCTCGACGTGATCTCGGCGCCGGGGGACTTCTACGGCATCAACTTCTACAACCCGACGACCGTCGCGGGCGCGCCGCACGGCAGCCCCATTCCGTTCCAGATCGTTCCCACGCCGGGGGCGCCCGTCACCGGGTTCGGACCGGAGTGGCCGATCGTGCCCGCTGCGCTCACCGAGCTTCTGCTCGACTTCCACGAGCGGTACGGCGACCGCCTCCCTCCGCTGGTGATCGGCGAGAACGGCGCGTCGTTCCCCGAACCCGACCACGTCCACGGCCGCGTGGACGATGCCGATCGCATCGGATACCTGGCGGGCCACATCGATGCGGTGGGAGCTGCCATCCGGGCCGGCGCAGACGTCCGCGAGTACACCGTGTGGTCGCTGCTCGACAACTTCGAGTGGGCCGACGGCTGGACGCAGCGCTTCGGGCTGGTGCACGTGGACTTCGATACGGCGCAACGCACGCCCAAGGCCTCGTTCGACTGGTACCGCAGCCTCATCGCGGAGTCCCGCTCGTGAATGCCCGGCGAGGTGCGAAGGTCGGAGCCGGCTGGTTCACGCTGTTCACGCTCGCGTGGCTCGCGCTCTGGACCGTGCAGCTGACGCCGCTGCAGCTCCTCATCCCACTGCAGCTGGACACACCCGACGACGCGGCGGGCTGGATCACCGGCGTCGTGTCATCGGGGCTCGTGCTGGCGATCGGCGGCGTCGCCGGAGTGATCGCGGCCCCGCTCGCGGGTGGCCTCTCCGACCGCACACGCGGCCGATGGGGCCGCCGGCGCCCCTGGGCCCTCGGTGGTGTCGGACTCGGCACCCTGTCGCTCATCGCGATCGCGTTCGCCGACGGACCGTGGGGGGTCGGCCTGGCATGGGTGGGCGTCTCGGTGGGCGTGGCCGTCGCCTCGGCGGCCTTCACCGCGCTCATCGCCGACCAGCTGACGACGCAGCGGGGTGCGGCATCCGCTGCCGTCTCCTCCTCGCAGGCGCTCGGCATCGTGGTGGGCGTCGGGGTGATCGTGCTGCTCGAGCTGGGTGTCGCGGTCGGCTATCTCGCGCTGGCGGGCTTCCTCGCCGTCGTCGGCACCGTGGCCGCGCTGCTGCTTCCCGACCCGCCGGCGAGCGGCGAGGTGGCGGTCGCACGTGAGGTCCGAACGCTCCGCGAGCGCCTCGCCGCGCTGCGGGACCGTGACTTCGCGTGGCTGCTCGCGGGACGCCTGACGGTCAACATCGGCAATGCGCTCGGAACGGGCCTGCTGCTGTTCTTCCTGCTCTACGGACTGCACCGGGATGCCGCGACCGCCGAGGACGAGCTCCTTCTGCTGATCCTGGTGTACACGCTCTTCGTCGTCGCGTCCTCGATCGCCTCGGGTTGGGTCTCCGACCGCACCGGCCGCCGTGTGCCCTTCGTGGTGTGGGCGGCCGTCATCCAGGGCCTCGCGTCGATCATCCTGGTCGTGGCGCCGTCGCTCACGTCGGCCATGATCGCGGCCGCCCTTCTCGGCGTCGGGTACGGCGCGTACATGTCGGTGAGCCTGGCGCTGGGCACCGACCTCCTCCCATACCCGGAGGACCACGCGCGCGACCTCGGATTCGTCAACGTGTCGGCGAGCCTGGGCCAGCTGATCGGGCCGCTCCTGGGTGCGGGCCTCGTGGCCCTCGTCGGCGGGTTCTGGCTGCTCTTCCTGGTGGGCGGCATCCTGTCGATCGTCGGCGGCGTGATGACGTACGCGATCCGCGCCCGGGAGCGGTCAGCGGTCTGACGCCTCGAGGGTGGTGAGCGCGACCTCCAGGAGGGCGTTGAAGACGCGCGGGCGCATGACCGTCACGTGGTGGGTCGTGCGCGGCACGACGACGAGCTCGGCGTGCTGCGCGATGCGCATGAACAGCTTCTCGTTCACGCGCAGCTGGTCGTACTGTCCGTTGACGAACCACAGCGGCACGTCGATGCGGTGCAGCGCCGCGAGGAGATCGAGCACCGAGAGACTGCGCAGTGCCGTGTCCTGCGCGTCCAGCGCGTAGCCGCCCGCGCCGAAGTCGGCGCGTGTCTCATCGGGCAGGATGCGATCGAGCATGCGGTCCGTCAGCCACATCCCGCGGTCGGGGAGCGAGTCGAACCCGCGTGTCAGCATGCGATAGGCGGCGAGCCCGACGCCGCGCGGGATCGCGGTGCAGGACGCTGCGATGAAGCCCGCGACGGGCGGCGGTTGCTCCGCACCCGCGTACTCGATGCACAGCAGGCCACCCATCGAGTGGCCGGAGAGGAGCACCGGGCCACGCTCGGCCGCGGAGCGCACAGCCTGATCGATCGTCGCCATCGCCGATTCGAGCGTGAACTCCTCGGTCATGCGCGCTCCATGGCCGGGCAGATCGACGGCCGTCACGGGCGTGCCGCGAGCGGTCAGGTAGTCGACCTGGGAGCGCCACATCGTGGCGGACGTCCGGATGCCGTGAACGAGCACGACCTGCACCACCATGACGACAGGCTAGCCGGGGCGCTGACGGGCTGCCGACGGCTCGCAGAGTCTCGGCACCGCGCACCCGTACAATCGTCTGGACATGTCACCCCGCGCACTGAAGCCCCTCGAGCCCTCTGCCACGCCGCCCGAGCTGATCCGCAACTTCTGCATCATCGCCCACATCGACCACGGCAAGTCGACGTTGGCCGACCGCATGCTGCAGATCACCGGCGTCGTCTCTGATCGCGACATGCGCGCGCAGTACCTGGATCGGATGGACATCGAGCGCGAACGCGGCATCACGATCAAGTCGCAGGCCGTGCGGATGCCGTGGACGAGCGGCGACCAGACGTTCGCGCTGAACATGATCGACACGCCCGGGCACGTCGACTTCACCTACGAGGTCTCGCGGTCGCTCGCCGCGTGCGAGGGCGCGATCCTGCTCGTCGACGCGGCTCAGGGCATCGAGGCGCAGACGCTCGCGAACCTGTACCTGGCGCTCGAGAACGACCTGCAGATCATCCCGGTCCTCAACAAGATCGATCTTCCCGCCGCCGACCCCGAGAAGTACGCGAAGGAGCTCGCCGGGCTGATCGGCGGCCGCCCCGAGGACGTGCTCCGGGTCAGCGGGAAGACCGGCATGGGCGTCGAGGACCTCCTCGACCACGTCGTCGCGCAGATCCCGGCGCCCCAGGGTGATCCGGATGCCCCGTCCCGCGCGATGATCTTCGACTCGGTGTACGACTCCTACCGCGGCGTCATCACGTACGTCCGCATGGTCGACGGCGCGCTCAACCCGCGTGAGCGCATCCAGATGATGTCGACCCGCGCGATCCACGAACTGCTCGAGATCGGCGTCTCATCGCCCGAGCCGACACCGACCCGGGGCCTGGGCGTCGGCGAGGTGGGCTACCTCATCACCGGCGTGAAGGATGTGCGCCAGTCGAAGGTCGGCGACACCGTCACGAACGCCGCGAAGCCGTCGAAGGACGCACTGCCCGGCTACACCGACCCGAAGCCGATGGTCTTCTCGGGCCTGTACCCGATCGACGGCAGCGACTACCCGTTGCTGCGTGAGGCGCTCGACAAGCTGAAGCTGTCGGATGCCTCGCTCAACTACGAGCCCGAGACCTCGGTCGCCCTCGGCTTCGGGTTCCGCTGCGGCTTCCTGGGTCTACTTCATCTCGAGATCGTGACCGAGCGCCTCGAGCGCGAGTTCGGCCTGGACCTCATCTCGACCGCGCCGTCGGTGACCTACGAGGTGGTGACCGACGACAAGAAGAGCTTCACCGTCACGAACCCCAGCGAGTTCCCCTCCGGCACCAAGATCGCCAGCGTGACGGAGCCGATGGTCAAGGCCGCGATCCTCGCGCCCAAGGACTACGTCGGCACGATCATGGAGCTCTGCCAGTCCCGCCGCGGCACGCTGCTCGGCATGGAGTATCTCGGCGAGGACCGCGTCGAGATCCGCTACAGCATGCCCCTCGGCGAGATCGTCTTCGACTTCTTCGACCACCTGAAGTCGAAGACCGCGGGGTACGCCTCGCTCGACTACGAGCCCAGCGGCGACCAGGAGGCCGACCTCGTGAAGGTCGACATCCTGCTGCAGGGCGAGCCGGTGGATGCGTTCAGCGCCATCGTGCATCGCGACAAGGCCTACGCCTACGGCGTGCTCATGACGGAGCGGCTCAAGAAGCTCATCCCACGTCAGCAGTTCGAGGTTCCGATCCAGGCCGCGATCGGGGCGCGCATCATCGCCCGCGAGTCGATCCGGGCCATGCGCAAGGACGTCCTGGCCAAGTGCTACGGCGGCGACATCAGCCGCAAGCGCAAGCTGCTGGAGAAGCAGAAGGAGGGCAAGAAGCGCATGAAGATGGTCGGTCGCGTGGAGGTCCCCCAGGAGGCGTTCATCGCCGCGCTGTCGGGCGATACGGAGAAAAAGGACGGCAAGTAGGCTGGTCGTCATGCGTCGAGGGAACTTCCGGGACGACACGGTCGACTACGCCGCGGTCGGGGCGACGCAGGCGCCCGATCTCATGCACTATCCGCCGGAGCGCAGCATTCCGGCCGAGCAGTCGTGGCGCATCGGCAGCGGCGAGGCGCGTTTCCGCGCGGCCGGCGAGGCGCTGCTGTCGTGGACGGCGCAACGCGGTGCAGGGCTGGACGTCTCCGACGTACGCCCCGCGTCGGGCCCGATGTACTCCGGCGTC
Organism: Microbacterium sp. ZW T2_14; assembly: GCF_044987405.1. NCBI lineage: Bacteria > Bacillati > Actinomycetota > Actinomycetes > Micrococcales > Microbacteriaceae > Microbacterium > Microbacterium sp. ZW T2_14. The sequence continues at coordinate 38,708 of NZ_JBJDRK010000011.1, forward strand.
AGCTTCGACGCCGAGGGCACCCCGGTCGCTCCCAGCCGCACCGAGACCGAGCAGCGCTTCGACGCCGACGGCACGCCGTACGTCAGCGCCGGCACCACCATCAGGGTCGACGGCCGGGTGAAGGGCCTCCGCGCCGACGCGGAGCTGCGCGTCATCTTCGCCGTGGAGGAGCCGCGCCGCATCGGCTTCGCACTCGGCACGGTGAGCGATTCGGTCGTCAGCGGCGAGGAATCCTTCATGCTCGACTGGTACGACAACGACGAGGTGTGGTTCACCGTGCGCGCCTTCGACGCACCCCGTGCCGTGCTCTACCGCGTGCTGCCGGGTTTGACCAAGCGCCGTCGGCGCGAGCTGTTCACGCGCTATCTGCGCGCGATCTCGCCGCTGTACACGACACCCGCGTGACGCGCTGATGGGCGCCGCGCTGCCACTGGGCGAGCCGGTTCCGGCGGATGGCTCGCTGCCGGACCTCACCCGCATCGCCCCGGCGACGGACTTCGGTGTCTACCTGCACGTGCCGTTCTGCCGTGTCCGATGCGGATACTGCGACTTCAACACCTACACGTCGTCGGAGCTGCAGGGCGCCCGCCAGGACCAGTACGCCGACACGCTGCTGCGCGAGATCGACCTCGCCGCGACTGTGCTCGATCGCGCCGGCGGCAACCGGCCCGCGACGACGGTGTTCTTCGGCGGCGGCACACCCACACTTCTGCCTCCGGGCGACCTCGCCCGCATGCTCGACGGCGTCCGCGAGACCTTCGGCATCGTCGACGGGGCGGAGGTGACGGTCGAGGCCAACCCCGACACCGTCTCGCCCGCGGTGGCCGCCGAGCTGGCGGCATCCGGCGTCACCCGGCTCTCGATCGGCATGCAGTCCGCGATTCCGCACGTGCTCGCCGCCCTCGATCGCACGCACGATCCCGAGAACGTCCGCACGGCGGTGTCCGCCGCCCGTGACGCGGGCCTGGACGTCAGCGTCGACCTCATCTACGGTGCTCCCGGTGAGTCGCTCGCGGACTGGCGCGCGTCGCTGGAGGCCGCCATCGCACTGGAGCCCGATCACATCTCGGCCTACGCGCTGATCATCGAGGACGGCACGAAGCTGGCGCGCCAGATCCGCCGCGGCGAGGTCGCCGCCCCCGACGACGACCTGCAGGCCGACATGTACGAACTCGCCGACGACCTGCTCGCGGGCGCGGGGTTCGGCTGGTACGAGGTGTCGAACTGGGCACGCGACACGGCGCACCGCTCGCGGCACAACCTCGCCTACTGGCTCGGCTCGGACTGGTGGGGGTTCGGCCCGGGAGCGCACAGTCACATCGGGGGAGTGCGGTTCTGGAACGTCAAGCACCCCGCGGCCTACGCGCAGCGGCTCGCCGCGGGCGAGTCGCCGGCCGCCGGACGCGAGATCCCGGATGCCGAGGCCCGGGCCCTCGAGAACGTGCTGCTGCGCACGCGCGTGCGTGAGGGGCTGCCGGTCGGCGAGCTTCAGGGCGAGGGCCGGCATGCCGTCGCTGCGCTCATCGCGGACGGTCTCATCGACGGACCGACCGCGCTGAAAGGCCACGTCGTGCTGACCCGACGCGGCCGTCTGCTGGCCGACGCGGTCGTGCGCGCGCTGACCGCATGATCCTGCGGAGGCGGGCGGAGGCCGTGCGGCGTCGCTCGGCGCTCCTGACAGAGGCATCCGATAGAATTGGCACTCCAGTCGTGCGAGTGCCAGACGCCCTGGTGCCGACAGCAGCGTGAGGAGGCGGGATGGTCAGCGAGCGAGGCCTGCAGGTGCTGCGCGCGATCGTGCAGGACTACGTCGACACGCGTGAGCCCGTCGGCAGCAAGACGATCGTCGAGCGTCACGCCTTCGGCGTGTCTGCGGCGACGATCCGCAACGACATGGCGCTGCTCGAAGACGAAGAGCTCATCGTCGCGCCGCACACGTCGTCGGGACGCGTGCCGACCGACAAGGGCTATCGCGTCTTCGTGGACCACCTCGCTGAGATCCGCCCGCTCTCGTCGGCGCAGCGCTCCGCGATCGCGTCGTTCCTCGACGGCTCAGGCGACCTGGACGACGTGCTGGTTCGCACCGTCCGCGCACTCACCCAGCTCACGGGCCAGGTGGCGATCGTGCAGTATCCGTCGTTCGCGCGCGCCAACGTCACGCACGTGGAGCTGGTGCAGCTCGGCGGCGGACGGATGCTGGTGATCGTCGTCACCGACACCGGCCGCGTCTCGCAGCGACTGACCTTCGTCGGTGAGGACTTCGACGACACCGACCTGGCACACATCCGTGCGCGGCTCGGCACCCTCCTGGTCGGCCGGCCGGTCCGTGAGGGGCTCCAGCGCATCGCGGAGCGGCTCGAGGTGCCGGACGCCCAGGCACCCGCTCACGAGCGTGCGACGGACGAGATCGTCCGCGCGGTCGCCGAAGAGCTCGAGGAGTTCCGGCAGGACAAGCTCGTGATGGCCGGCAGTGCGAACCTCGCTCGCAGCGAGTCCGACTTCCGGGGCAGCATCTACCCGCTTCTCGAGGCGATCGAGGAGCAGGTCACGCTGCTGCGGCTGATGGGCGAGATGGTCGCCGACGAGCAGGGGCTCGCCGCGAGCATCGGCCGCGAGAACGAGGCGTTCGGCCTGGCCGAGGCATCCGTCGTCGCCAGTGACTACGACGCGACCGGATCGCTCGCACGCGTCGGCGTGCTCGGTCCGACACGCATGGACTACCCGACGAACCTCGCGACGGTCCGCGCCGTCGCGCGCTACCTCACGCGCATGCTCGAGCAGGACGACAATTCCCGCTGACGCGGACGCGCATCATCGATTCCGCGGCACGGCCGCGGCAGGAAGGCGAAAGTGGCAGACCACTACGAGGTCCTCGGCGTCGCACGCGACGCCACCACCGACGAGATCAAGAAGGCGTACCGCAAGCTGGCACGGCAGCTGCATCCCGATGTGAACCCGGGTGAGGACGCCTCCGAGCGCTTCAAGCTCGTCACCCACGCCTACGACGTGCTGAGCGACCCGGATCAGCGCGCACGCTACGACATGGGCGGCAACGACTCGCCGTTCGGCGGCGCCGGCGGGTTCGGGGGCTTCAACGACATCTTCGAGACCTTCTTCGGAGCCTCGGGCGGCTCGCGCGGGGGGCGTCCGAGGTCGCGACGCGAACGCGGGCAGGACGCCCTCGTACGCGTCACGCTCGAGCTCGGCGACGTGGTGTTCGGCACCCATCGTGACATCGACGTCGACACCGCGGTGGTGTGCGAGACCTGCCAGGGATCGTGCTGCCAGCCGGGGACGAGCCCCGTCACATGCGACATCTGCCACGGCACCGGCAACGTGCAGCGCCAGGTGCGGAGCCTCCTCGGAAACGTCGTGACCACGCAGCCGTGCAACGTCTGCCAGGGCTACGGCACCACCATCCCCTACCCCTGCGCGACCTGCCAGGGCCAGGGCCGCGTGCGCGCCCGCCGCACCGTCTCGCTCGACATCCCCGCGGGCGTCGAGACCGGTCTGCGACTGCAGCTGCCCGGCTCGGGCGAGGTCGGTCCCGCCGGTGGCCCGAACGGCGACCTGTACATCGAGGTCACCGTCTCGCCCCACGAGGTGTTCAGCCGTGACGGCGACGATCTGCTCGCGACCCTCGAGGTGTCGATGCCCGACGCGATCCTGGGCACCACGACCACGATCGAGTCGCTCGACGGCCCGGTCGACCTCGAAGTGCGCCCGGGCGTCCAGGCCGGCGACATCCTGACCATCAAGGGCCGCGGCATCACCCCGCTGCGCGGCTCGCAGCGCGGCGACCTGAGAGTGGGCGTGCACGTCGTGACGCCCACCCGGCTCGACCACAAGGAGCGCGCGCTGATCGAGGAGTTCGCCAAGCGCACCAAGGCGCCGGCTCCGCGTCTCTCGGAGTTCCACCAGGGCCTGTTCGCCAAGCTGCGCGACCGCTTCCGGAACGGGTAGCCGGTGGCCCTGCACTTCCTCCTCGACGGGCCTGCTTCCGCCGGGCCGGGCGAGACCGTCACGCTCACCGGCGCCGAGGCGCACCATGCCTCGAGTGTGCGACGGGTGCGTGTCGGCGAGGAGGTGACGGTCGGCGACGGCCGCGGCGCCTGGCTCACGGGCCTCGTCGAGTCGGCCGCGCCGCGGGAAGTGGTGGTGCGCGTACGCGAGCGCACGGATGCCGCGCAGCCGCGTCCGCGCGTCGTGCTCGTGCAGGCGCTCGCGAAAGGCGACCGTGACGAGCTGGCGGTCCAGGCGGCCACCGAGCTCGGCGTCGATGAGATCGTGCCATGGCAGGCCGCGCGGAGCGTCTCGCGGTGGGACGCCGCGAAGGCGGTGAAGGGCCGCGCCCGGTGGACGACCATCGTTCGAGAGGCGGCGAAGCAGGCTCATCGCGCGTGGGTGCCCGAGGTGGCGGAGCTCACCACGACGACCGCGCTCGCGCGCCGGGCCGCGGCATCCCTCGTCCTCATCCTCGAGCCGACGGCGACCGAGTCGCTCAGTGCCCTCGCGGTCGAGCCGGGCGACGTGCGCGACATCGTGCTGGTCGTCGGCCCCGAGGGAGGCATCGCACCCGAGGAGCTCGACGCCCTCGCTGCGGCCGGAGCGCGACTCGTGCGGCTCGGCGACACCGTGCTGCGCACGTCGACGGCCGGCCCGGCGGCACTCGCGGTCGTCAGCACCGCCCTCGCCCGCTGGTGACCGCTGCGACAGGCTCACCGACCGGTACCCGAGCCCGCCGTTCGGCCCCTCGCTAGACTTGCGGGATGAGCGAGCCGTCGATCTTCACGCGCATCCGCAACGGAGAGATCCCGTCCGAGATCATCGCGGAGACCGAGAACGCGTTCGCGATCCGTGACATCGCTCCACAGGCGCCGCTGCACCTCCTGGTGATCCCCAAGACCGAGGAGTACCGCAACGTCGTCGAGCTCGCCGCCGGCGATCCCGAGCTGATGGCCGAGCTCGTCGGCCTGGCGAACACGCTCGCCGCCGAGCATTCCGACGGGGACTTCCGCCTCGTCTTCAACACCGGCCCCAACGCGGGCCAGACCGTCTTCCACGTGCACGCCCATGTGCTCGCGGGAGGCCTCGAAGAGAAGAGTGTCGGTGCCTGATCAAGACGGTCATGAAGCCGTGAGCGACCGCGCCCGCACCACCGAGCGCATCTATGCGGACGGGGTCGCGATGGTGCAGCTGCTGGGTCCCCAGGATCGCCTGCTGCGGGTCGTCGAGCGGGAGCACCCCGGTGTCGACGTGCATGTGCGCGGCAACGAGATCACGCTGACGGGCGAGGCGGACGCGGTCGCGGCAGCCCGGTCGCTGGTCGACGAGCTGCTCGCGATGACCAAGGCCGGCCACGCGCTCGGCGAGGAGGACGTCACCTCGTCGAACCGCATCCTGCGCACCGAAGGCGGCCCGCGGCCGTCCGAGGTGCTCGGTGAGGCGATCCTGTCGTCGCGGGGCCGCGTGATCCGTCCGAAGACACTCGGTCAGAAGGCCTACGTCGACGCGATCGAGGAGAACACCATCGTGTTCGGCATCGGTCCGGCGGGAACCGGCAAGACCTACCTGGCGATGGCCAAGGCGGTGCAGGCGCTGCAGCGCAAGGAGGTCAGCCGCATCATCCTGACCCGCCCGGCCGTGGAGGCCGGGGAGCGGCTGGGGTTCCTTCCCGGCACCCTGACCGACAAGATCGACCCGTATCTGCGCCCGCTGTACGACGCGCTCAACGAGATGATGGACCCCGACATCGTGCCGAAGCTCATGGCGACGGGCACGATCGAGGTGGCGCCGCTCGCCTACATGCGCGGCCGCACGCTGAACGACTCGTTCGTCGTGCTCGACGAGGCGCAGAACACCACTCCCGAGCAGATGAAGATGTTCCTGACGCGCCTGGGCTTCGGCACGCGCATGGTCGTGACGGGCGACATCACGCAGATCGACCTGCCTCAGGGCGCATCGGGTCTGCGGCTGGTGACGCGGGTGCTGGACAAGATCGACGACATCCATTTCGCCTACCTCACGAGCGACGACGTCGTGCGCCACACCCTCGTGGGACGGATCGTCGACGCCTACACGGAGTACGACGAGCATCGCCTGGCTGCGCGCCGTGAGCGCGATGAGGCCTCCGAATTCGCCAACCGGGCAGAACGGCGTGCCGCCGTTCCCCGCAGCGGCGGACCCCGCGACCACCTTCCGAAGCGAGGACGCTCATGACCATCGAGATCGGCAACGAATCCGGGATCGCCGTCGACGAGACCGTGCTGCTGCGGCTCATGGAGCACCACTTCGCGGAGCTGCACGTGAGCCCGGAGGCCGACGTCGCGATCCTCCTCGTCGACGAGGGCGCGATGGAGGCGCTGCACGTGCAGTGGATGGACGAGCCGGGTCCGACCGACGTCCTGAGCTTCCCCATGGACGAGCTCCGTCCCGGCACCGAGGACGCCCCCACGCCCGCCGGGCTGCTCGGCGACATCGTGCTCTGCCCGCAGGTGGCGGAGACGCAGGCGGCGGCCGCCAAGCACTCGACGCTGGACGAGCTCATCCTCCTGACCACGCACGGCCTGCTCCATCTCCTCGGCTTCGACCACGCCGAGCCGGAGGAGGAGCGTGAGATGTTCGGCCTGCAGCGCGAGCTCATCACCTCCTTCCAAGCGACCGAGCGTCGACGACCGCGCGCATGACCGCTGCGCTCCTCCTGATCGCGGCGGCCCTGCTGCTCGCGTTCGGGGCACTGATGGTCGCGATCGATGCGGCCCTCAGTGTCACTTCGCGCGCGGATCTCGCCGACCTCGCCGCCGGCGACCGCAACGCCGAGCCGCTGCGCAAGATCGCGGCCGATCCCGACGCGCACGCCAACGCGGTGATCTTCATCCGGGTGCTCGCCGAGACGACGGCGGCGGTGCTGGTGACCGTCGCGTTCACGGATCTCTTCAACAACATCTGGTGGGCCATGCTCGCCGCCGCGGTGCTGATGACGGGCGTGTCCTACGTCGTCGTGGGCGCGAGCCCGCGCACCCTCGGCCGGCTGCATTCGAAGGGCCTGCTGCGGGGCGCGGCGCCGGTGATCCGCGGGGTGAGGATCATCCTGGGTCCGCTCGCCCACGGCCTCGTCGCCCTCGGCACCCGGATCACCCCCGGCGGCTCGCGTGGTTCGTCGTTCGCGTCGGAGGAGCAGCTGCTCAGCATCATCGACGAGGCGGCCGAGAACGAGCTCATCGAGCAGGACGACCGTGAGCTCATCCATTCCGTCTTCGACTTCACCGACACCTTCGTCCGGGCCGTGATGGTCCCGCGCACCGACATGGTGACCGTGGATGCCTCGGCCTCCACGCGCGAGGCCATGTCGATCTTCCTCGAGAAGGGCGTGTCGCGCGTGCCCATCGTCGACGACGACGCCGACGACGTGGTGGGGGTGCTCTACCTGAAAGACCTCGTGCAGTTCGGCTTCCGTGACGAGTCCGGGTGGCGCGATGCCCCCATCAGCCGGATCGCCCGGCCTGCCGTCTTCGTCCCCGAGTCGATGAAGGCCGAGACCCTGCTGCAGCAGATGAAGCGCGACGCCGTGCATGTGTGCCTCGTCGTCGACGAGTACGGCGGCGTGTCGGGGCTGGTGACCCTGGAGGACCTCATCGAAGAGCTCGTCGGCGAGATCTCCGACGAGTACGACCCCCGCGCGGAAGAGGTGACCGAGCTCGAGCCCGGCCACTACCGCGTGAGCGCCCGCCTGGGACTGGACGAGGTCGGCGACCTGTTCGGCCTCGAACTGGAGGATGAGGACGTCGACTCGATCGGCGGGCTCCTGGGCAAGGCGCTGGGGCGCGTGCCGCAGCCCGGCGCCACCGCCGAGTACGCCGGCCTCGTCCTCACCGGTGGCGCGTCACGCGGACGCGGACGCGGCATCTCCACGGTGTTCGTCGAACGCGGCGCACCCACTCTCGACATGGGCCGTCCGCGCACCGGCGAGATCCGCATCCCGAGCCCTCGCACCGGCGAGATCCGGCTGCCCAAGAAGGAAGACACCCCATGACCGAGAACGACCCCACGCCGGCTCCGGAGTCCGCCACGGCCCCCGCGTCCTCCGGAACCCCTGAGCCGGCCGAGGGGCGTTCGGGCTTCGTCACCTTCGTCGGCCGCCCGAATGTCGGCAAGTCCACCCTGACGAACGCGCTCGTGGGCGAGAAGGTCGCCATCACCAGCGACAAGCCGCAGACCACGCGGCGCGCCATCCGCGGCATCGTCAACCGCCCGACCGGCCAGCTGGTCATCGTCGACACACCGGGGCTCCACAAGCCGCGCACCCTGCTGGGTCAGCGGCTGAACGATCTCGTCGAGCAGGTGCTGGGGGATGTCGACGTCATCGGCTTCTGCGTGCCTGCGACCGAGAAGGTCGGCCCCGGCGACCGCCGCATCGCCGAGTCGCTGGGCGGGTACGGCCGGGCGAAGAAGGTCGCGATCGTCACCAAGACGGATGCCGCGTCCCGCGACCAGATCACCGAGAGGCTCGTCGAGGTGGACCAGCTGCGCGAGGACTGGGCGGCTGTCATCCCGCTGTCCGCGTTGACCCGGGATCAGCTCGACGTGCTGACCGACGAGCTGCTCGCGCTCATGCCGAAAGGCCCCGCGCTCTACCCGGACGGCGTCGTCACCGACGAGTCGACCGAGGACCGCATCGCGGAGATCATCCGTGAGGCGGCGCTCGAGGGCGTGCGCGACGAGCTTCCGCACTCCATCGCCGTCACCATCGAGGACATGTCCGAGCGCGAGACCGGCTCGATGACCGATATCTTCGCGAACCTCATCGTGGAGCGCGACAGTCAGAAGGCGATCATCATCGGGCACAAGGGGTCGCGCCTGCGCGACGTCGGTGCGCGTGCGCGGGCGCAGATCGAGCCGCTGGTGGGCACCAAGGTCTTCCTGAAGCTGCACGTCCGCGTCGCGAAGGAATGGCAGCGCGACCCGAAGCAGCTGGGCCGCCTCGGCTTCTGACCGCGCCGCCGAGCGGCGCGAGCGCCCGGGTCAGCCGCCGGTCGGCGTCATGGCCGACCGGACGACGACGGTGTCGTCGCCGTACTCGGCGTTCGCGGCATCCTGCCAGCTGCCGTCGTCCCAGACGACATCGATCCAGAGCCATCCGTCCTGCGGGTACGAGCTCAAGTACGCGTCACCGAGGCGGTCCGGGAGCTCGTCCTGGATGGCCGCGAGCGTCGCCTCGTCGCCCGCGCCCGGCTCGCCGCCTGTCGGATCCTCCGGACGGATGGGGTCGTAGAGAGCCAGCAGGATCGGCGGCTGCGTCACCGTGAACGACGTGCCGTCGTACGTGCCGCGCACGGCATAGGCACCCCAGGTCACATCTCCCGACGACTCGGCACCGTCGACGCCGTCCCAGGTCCAGTCCTCGAGCGGGATCCCCGCGCACTGCGGCGGGTACGACTCGGCGACCGGTCCCAGGCAGAGCTGCACGTCACCCGCGGCGTCCCGCACCGTCCCTGTGGTCGCGACCTCACCCTCGGGCGGCACCGGCGTGATCGCGCCGAACGCCGTCGGCGGGGGAGTGCTCGCGGGATCGGCGCTCGCGCACGCGACGGCGACGAGCCCGACGAAGACAGCGACGACGGCGATGCCGAGCGGGCGGCGAAGACCTCTCATACCTCCATGGTGTCGTGCGAACGCCGATCGTCTCGGAGACCGGATGCCGCGGCATCCGTGTCGAGCGGTTCACACCGGGCACAGAACCGGGTGTAACGTGGTCACATGCGCTTCGGCGGGCTTCTCCTTCTTAGCCGCCGCGACGAGACCTCGTTCTAGGGCCTTCCTCGTCGCGGAGCTTTCGGCTGGCCCGCATCATCAGGCATCGAGCCACCCCGATCGGGTTGATGGCTCGAGACAGACGAGAGAAGCAATCGATCATGAAGAACAATCAGAAGCCTTCGGGCATGCCGGTCCACAAGTATCTGCCGTTCCACGAGCAGATCACCGTCGAACTGCCCGACCGCACGTGGCCGGACCAGCGCATCACGACCGCACCCCGCTGGTGCGCGGTCGATCTGCGTGATGGCAACCAGGCGCTCATCGATCCCATGAGCCCCGAACGCAAGCGGGTCATGTTCGACCTGCTCGTGCGCATGGGCTACAAGGAGATCGAGGTGGGGTTCCCCTCCGCCAGCCAGACCGACTTCGACTTCGTGCGTCAGCTCATCGAAGAGGACCTCATCCCGGACGACGTGACGATCCAGGTGCTGACGCAGGCGCGTGCGCACCTCATCGAGCGCACCTACGAGTCGATCGCCGGCGCGAAGCAGGCCATCGTGCACCTGTACAACTCGACCAGCGTGCTGCAGCGCGAGGTCGTGTTCCGCACCGACGAGCGTGGGATCACCGACATCGCGCTGGAGGGCGCGCGGCTGTGCCGCGAGTTCGAGAAGCGGATCCCCGAGACGCAGGTGTTCTACGAGTACTCGCCCGAGAGCTACACCGGCACCGAGCTCGAGTTCGCCCTCGACGTGTGCAACCAGGTGATCGAGATCTTCGAGCCGACGCCGGAGCGCAAGGTCATCATCAACCTCCCCGCGACTGTCGAGATGGCCACGCCGAACATCTACGCCGACTCGATCGAGTGGATGAGCCGTCGCCTCGCCCACCGCGAGAACGTCATCCTCTCGCTGCACCCGCACAACGACCGCGGCACCGCGATCGCCGCGGCGGAGCTCGGCTACATGGCCGGCGCCGACCGCATCGAGGGGTGCCTGTTCGGCAACGGTGAGCGCACCGGCAACGTCGACCTGGTCGCGCTCGGCATCAACCTGCTGACGCAGGGGATCGATCCGCAGATCGACTTCAGCGACATCGACCAGGTCAAGCGCACGGTCGAGTACTGCAACCAGCTGCCGGTGCATGAGCGCAGCCCGTGGGCCGGAGACCTGGTCTTCACCGCCTTCAGCGGATCGCACCAGGACGCCATCAAGAAGGGCTTCGAGGCCATGGAGGCCCGCGCCGCGGCGGCCGGCGTCACCGTCGACGAGATCGACTGGGCCGTCCCGTACCTGCCGATCGACCCGAAGGACCTCGGTCGTTCGTACGAGGCGGTCATCCGGGTCAACTCGCAGTCGGGCAAGGGCGGCGTCGCATACCTGCTGAAGACCGACCATTCGCTCGACCTGCCGCGCCGGCTGCAGATCGACTTCTCGGGCGTGGTCCAGGCCAAGACCGATGCCGAAGGCGGCGAGGTCACGAGCGACCAGATCTGGAAGATCTTCACCGACGAGTACCTGCCGGCGGAGGTCGCGGACGAGCGCTGGGGCCGCTTCGAACTACTGGCGACGAGCACCCGCAGCGACCTGTCCGGCGATGTCTCGCTCGACATCACGCTCCGTGACGGCGACGAGCGATTCGAGGCATCCGGCCACGGCAACGGCCCGGTCGCGGCGTTCCTCGAGATCGTCCGCGCACAGGGATTCGACGTGACGCTGTACGACTACGTCGAGCACGCCCTCAGCGCCGGAGGCGACGCCCAGGCCGCCGCGTACATCGAACTGCAGGTCGATGGCGAGCGCCTGTGGGGCGTGGGCATCGACTCGGACATCTCGACCGCGTCGCTCAAAGCGATCGTGTCGGGGGTCAACCGCGCCATCCGCACGCGGCAGCGCTCCGGGGCCCTCGCGGCCGTCTGAGCGCGAACCGTCGACGGGTGTGCGCGGGTGATCCCCGCGCGCACCCGTCGGTGTGCGCAGGCGGGCTTCAGACCGCTCAATGCTTGACGATGGGAATCGTCGAGGTCTCGACGGCCACCTTGCGGCGGTAGAGCGCACGCTGTTCCGGCAATGAGATGTCGAACATCACGGCGAGCAGCCGGATGACGGTGGTGACCACGATGCCCACGATCGCGGCGATGACCAGATCGACCCCGAGCGCATTCGCGACCGCGAGGACGAGGCATCCCGCTCCGGCGGCGACGGCATAGAGCGAGCCGACGTGCATGATCGCCACGGGAAGGCCCATGATCATGTCACGCAGGATGCCGCCGCCGACGGCCGCGCATACGCCGACGAAGACGGCGGGCACGAGGGGGAGGCCGAGCGCGAGCGCCTTGCTGGTGCCGAAGGCGCCGAACAGCCCGATGACCAGCGCGTCGAGGCCGACGATGACGGCGTTGAGTCTCTGGAAGACGCCGGCGAGCAGCATCCCGAGCAGTGCCGCGCCGGTGGCCGTCAGCAGATACCAGTTGCTCTGCAGCGTGGTGGGGGTGACGTTCAGGAGCAGGTCGCGGATGAGACCGCCGCCCATGCCGACGACGATGCCGATGATCGCGACGCCGAGCAGGTCGAGCCGCCGTTGGCCCCGGAAGCCCGACGCGAAGAGCGCGCCCTGTATCCCGCCGAGTCCGACGGCGGTGAGGTCCGCCCACAGCGGGATCACGAAGATCGGCTCGTCCACCCCTCCATTGTGGTCGCACGGGGTGCTCGCGGCCGGATTCAGGGGATGTGCGTCCGCACCGCCGTCATGAACCCGTCCAGGTCGTCGACCCAGAGCCGCACGGCGTCGACCTCGTCCGCGGTGTCGCCCAGACGCACGGCCACCGGACGCTCGAGGATGACGAGGACATTGGTCTCGTCCTGCATCCGCAGAGCGAGCGTGCGTCCGTGCGGCTCGTCGCGGATCTTCGGAGCCTTCTCCCGCACATCGCGGGACTTCTCGACACTCGTCACCGACTCCCACGGCAGGTCGATGTCGAGCTCGGCACCGGAGCGCGCGCGGATGCCTTCAGGTCCGACGGCGTGCGGACGGGTCAGGAAACCCAGCAGGAGGCCGATCATCCACGTCACGCCCCAGATCCCTGCGGCGAGGAGGGGGATGCGCACCCACGGCCAGTCGTGGACGATGAGGTCGACGATCGGGATCTCGATCGCCGAGAGGACGATGAAGATCACCAGGATCGTGAGCACCGGGGAGTGGTAGGCGAATCCGCTGGCCCCGACGGGCACCCGTGGGCGCCGGAAGATCCAGCGGTAGAGGCTCTTCCAGATTCCGATCTCCGCCCGCAGCGCCATCCGGGCGAGGCGTCGGACGCGCTGCCCGAAGGACCCCGGTTGAGGACTCGTCGTGTCGGTCGCGGGGGATCCGGTCATGAGGGCTCGGCCTGCTCGTCCTGCCGCGCGGCGTGCTCGGCGACCAGCCGTTGCAGGGTCGTCAAGACGTGCTGCAGGGCGTCGGCGGTGACGCGCACTGTTTCGTCGGCGAGTCCGGCGACCAGGTCGCTGCCGAGCGCGTCGTGCTCGGCATCCATCGTCTCCATGATCGACAGGCCGCGCTCGGTGAGGTGGACGAGCACCGCCCGGCGATCGGTGGGATGCGGCTCGCGGCGCGCGAAGCCCGTGGCCTCCAGCGCGTCGACCAGCGTGGTCACGTTGCGCGGGGTGACGCCGATCGCGTCGGCGAGCTGTGCCTGCGTCACCGGCCCGCCCTGGTAGAGCACCCACAGCAGGTGCGTGCGCGGTTGGGTGAGTCCCCGCCGCTCGAGTTCGCGCGCCTGATCGGCCTCGAGGACCTGCGAGAGGGCGAGAAGGGAATCCAGAATCTGCGTGCCCGACATAGTGAACAGAGTACATAGTGTTAGCCGGGATCGGGTTCTCACCCGGCCAGCCAGCGAACGGGACGAGTCCCTTCGGCAACCGAGCCCGCACGGTCCGGCGCCGCCCGATCACGCGGGTACGCAGCGATAATTGACGGGTGCCCACCTACCGCGATGAAGTCGTGGTCCTTCGCACCCACAAGCTGGGGGAAGCCGACAGGATCGTGACCATGCTCAGCCGCCGTCACGGCAAGCTGCGCGCGGTCGCGAAGGGCGTGCGTCGCACCTCGTCGCGCTTCGGCGCGCGGCTGGAGCCGTTCATGGTCGCCGACGTCCAGCTCTACCAGGGCCGCTCCCTCGACATCGTGCAGCAGGCCGAGTCGCTCGGCTCCTACGGCGCCGAGATCGTCGCCCACTACGACCGCTACACATCCGCCCACGCGATGGTCGAGGCCGCCGACCGCCTCAACGAGGCCGAGGCGACGCCGCAGCAGTATCTGCTCCTCGTGGGCGGGCTGCGTGCGCTCTCGCGCGGCGAGCACGCCTCGCGCAGCGTGCTGGACTCCTATCTCCTCCGGGCCATGGCGCTCTCCGGCTGGGCGCCGGGGCTCGGGGAGTGCGCCCGCTGCGGCCGCAGCGGACCCCACGACACGTTCGTCGCGCAGCAGGGCGGCGTCATCTGCCGCGACTGCGCTCCGACCGGCGCTGCGCGCGTGGATGCCGCGACGGTGTCGCTGCTGCAATCGCTCATGGCGGGGGAGTGGGATGTGGTGGATGCCGCGTCCCACGGCTCGACCGCTGCCGCCTCGGGTTTGATCGCGGCCTATGCCCAGTGGCACCTCGAGCGCGGCATCCGCTCGCTTTCGCACGTCTCCGCCCCCCAGGAAGGTCGCTGGTGACTCCCAAGCCCTACACGCATCGCGATGCCGTGCCGTATCGCCCGCTGGACTGGACCGGGATCTATCCGCCCGAGTACCCGCGCGGCGCCGTGCCGAACCACGTGGCGATCGTGATGGACGGCAACGGCCGCTGGGCCAATCGCCGGGGCCTCACGCGCATCGAAGGTCATAAGGCGGGCGAGGCCGCGCTGCTCGACGTCGTCGCGGGAGCGATCCAGGCGGGCGTCAAACACCTGTCCGTGTACGCGTTCTCGACCGAGAACTGGTCGCGCTCGCCGGAGGAGGTGCGCTTCCTGATGGGGTACAACCGCGACGTGCTGCACCGCCGCCGCGACCAGCTCAACGAGTGGGGCGTGCGCATCCAGTGGGCGGGACGCAAGCCGCGGCTGTGGTCGAGCGTGATCAAGGAGCTGCAGTTCGCGGAGCGCCTGACGGCGGGCAACGACGTGCTGACCCTCACCATGTGCGTGAACTACGGCGGCCGTATCGAGCTCGTCGACGCGATGCGCTCGATCGCCGACGACGTCGCGGCAGGCAGGCTCAAGCCGTCGGCGGTGTCGGAGAAGCTCATCCAGCGCCGTCTGTACCGGCCCGACATGCCGGATGTCGACCTCTTCCTCCGCTCGAGCGGGGAGCAGCGCACGTCCAACTTCCTGCTGTGGGAGTCGGCGTACGCGGAGTTCGTCTTCCTCGACACGCTGTGGCCGGACTTCAGCCGCGAAGACCTCTGGGACGGCATCGACGCCTACCTCGGCCGCGAGCGCCGCTTCGGCGGCGCCGTCGACACGCCCGATGCCTCGGCATCCTGACCGGCGGCGGGTTCACCCGGTGCGGCAACGCGCCGGCACCGACGATCGAGCATGACAGCGCATTCGGCGGAATAGAAGCGACGACGCCCGCGGTTGTCCTCAGCATGACGGACGCCATCAAGATCGACGTGTGGAGCGACATCGCCTGCCCCTGGTGCTACATCGGCAAGCGCAATCTCGAGAACGGGCTGGCCGCGGCATCCGCGGATGACGACGCCCCCGCCGTGGAGGTGACGTTCCACTCGTTCGAGCTGTCACCCGACACGCCCGTCGACTTCGAGGGCGATGAGCTCGACTTCCTCGCGAAGCACAAGGGCATGGCTCGCGATCAGGTGCAGCAGATGCTCCAGCGTGTCACCGGCGTCGCCGCCGATGCCGGTCTCGAGTACCGCTTCGACCTCCTCAAGCACACCAACACCGTCAAGGCGCACGAACTGCTCCATTTCGCCAAGGAGCACGGCCGCCAGCATGAGCTCGCCGAGCGCCTCATGGCCGCCTACTTCACCGAGGGCCGTCACCTCGGGCGTGAGGACGAGCTCGTGGAGCTCGCCACGGATGCCGGACTCGACTCCGACGCCGCGCGCGCGGCGCTGCAGAGCGGCCGCTACCTCGACGCCGTCCGCGCCGACCAGGCGCAGGCCACGGCGTACGGCATCAACGGCGTGCCGTTCTTCGTGATCGACGGCAAGTACGGCGTGTCGGGCGCGCAGCCCGCCGACGCGTTCGCCCAGATCGTGCGCCAGGTGTGGGCCGAGCACCGCGAGCCCGCGGCCGTCGACGCCTGACCAGACGGACAACCGGAACGGGCCCGCCGCGAATCATCGCGGTGGGCCCGTTCTCTGCTTCCGGGCAGCCGGTCGTCGAGGGTCTCCGCCATCGAACCGGGCTGCGGGAGCCTCTCACCGCACAGACGAACGCCCCGTTCAGCCAAGGGACGGATTCCTGTAAGAGAATGGAGGCGTGACGACTGCCCTCGCTCCCGCGCGCACGCTGCGCATCGGGCCCATCGATCTCGATGCGCCCGTCGTGCTGGCGCCGATGGCGGGTATCACCAACACGGCGTTCCGGCGACTCTGCCGCGAGTACGGCGCCGGCCTCTACGTCAGCGAGATGATCACGACGCGCGCCCTCGTCGAGCGCAACGCCACGACGATGCGCCTCATCACGCACCACGAGTCCGAGAAGCCGCGTTCGATCCAGCTGTACGGCGTGGATCCTGCGACGACCGAGGCGGCCGTACGCCTCCTGGTCGAGGAGGACCGCGCCGACCACATCGATCTGAACTTCGGATGCCCCGTTCCCAAGGTCACCCGCAAGGGCGGGGGAGCGGCACTGCCGTGGAAGCTGGGCCTGTTCCGCGAGATCGTCACACGAGCCGCGCGCGCCGCGGGCGACATCCCGCTGACGGTCAAGATGCGCAAAGGCATCGATGCCGACCACCTGACGTACCTCGACGCGGGCCGCATCGCCGAGGACGCCGGCGTGGCCGCCGTCGCCCTGCACGCCCGCACGGCCTCGGAGTTCTACTCGGGCAATGCCGACTGGTCGGCGATCGCCGCACTCAAGCAGGCCGTCACGAGCGTGCCCGTCCTCGGGAACGGCGACATCTGGTCGGCCGACGACGCGGTACGCATGATGGACGAGACCGGCTGCGACGGCGTCGTGGTCGGTCGTGGGTGCCTGGGGCGCCCGTGGCTCTTCGGCGACCTGGCCCGCGCCCTCGGCGCTCCGGGCGCCGCGCCCGCCGAGCCGGTGGATGCGACTCTCGGGTTCGTGGCGCGCGCCTTCCGCCGCCACGCAGAACTGCTCGTCGAATTCTTCGAGGACGAGGGTCGCGGCTGCCGCGACATCCGCAAGCACGTCGCCTGGTACTTCAAGGGCTACCCGGTCGGGGGCGAGCTGCGTGCGAGCCTGGCCACCGCCTCGACGCTGGCCGAGATCGACGACCTGCTGGCGACCCTCGAACTCGACGCGCCCTACCCGGGCGCGGCGGCCGAGGGTCAGCGCGGCCGCGCCGGCACCCCGAAGCGTCCCGCGCTGCCCGATGGCTGGCTGAACTCGCGCGAGCTGGGGGCCGCGGCATCCACCGCCCTCGCCGAAGCGGAACTCGACCACAGTGGCGGGTGACGTGGTCGCGGCGTCCGACCGCCCGGCGGGCTATGACGACGCCGACGCCGCCCGTTTCCTCGTCGAGCACCATCGATCGCAGCGCGACGACTTCGCGCGCGACCGTGCGCGGGTGCTGCACTCCGCCGCGCTGCGCCGACTCGCGGCCAAGACGCAGGTGCTCAGCCCGGCGAGTCCCGCCGACTTCGCGCGCAACCGGCTGACGCACTCGCTCGAGGTCGCGCAGGTGGGTCGGGAGCTCGCGACGGCGCTGGACCTCGCGGCCGACGTCGTCGACACCGCGTGCCTCAGCCACGACCTCGGGCACCCTCCCTTCGGTCACAACGGCGAACGTGCGCTGAACGAGTGGGCCGAGGACGTGGGCGGCTTCGAGGGCAATGCGCAGACTCTCCGGATCCTCACGCGCCTCGAGCCCAAGGTCTTCGACGCCGACGGCCGCAGCGTCGGCCTCAACCTCACGCGTGCGAGCCTCGACGCCGCCTGCAAGTACCCGTGGACCTCGGATCATCCGCTGCCCGACCCCGGCGGCCGGCTGAAGTTCGGCGTCTACCCCGAAGACGAAGAGGTCTTCCGCTGGCTGCGCGCCGATGCTCCCGGCCGGGTGCGCTGCATCGAGGCCGAGGTCATGGACCTCTCGGACGACATCGCGTACTCGGTGCACGACTTCGAGGATGCGGTCGTCAACGGCTACCTCGATCCCGAGCGTCTCGCGGATCCGCGCGAGCACGAGTGGCTGCTGACGGCGATCCAGTCGTGGGTCGGCTTCGACTTCGCCCGCGACGAGCTTGAGGACGCCCTGTTCCGGCTCACCCGCATGCCGGAGTGGATCGATTCGTTCGACGGCACCCGTGCCGCTCTCGCCCGCCTGAAGAACCTGACCTCCGACCTCATCGGGCGCTTCGCACGCGCCGCGACCACCGCGACGCGCGAATCGTATGCCACCTCGGTGCTCACCCGCTATCGCGGGCACCTCGTCGTTCCGCGGATCGTCGAGGCCGAGATGGCGGTACTCAAGGGCGTCATCGGCGCGGCCGTTGTCTCGATCGAAGGACGCAAGGAGCTCTACAAGGAGCAGCGGCGCCTGTTGAAGCGCCTCGCCACCGCACTGTGGGAGCGGCCAGACGCACTCGACCCGCTCCATGCGGAGGACTTCGCGGCGGCGGAGACGGATGCCGCGCGCCGGCGTGTCGTCGTCGATCAGGTCGCCAGCCTCACCGACCAGCTGGCGATCGCGTGGCACGGTTCGCTCGTAGGACCGGTCGACCCGGCATCCGTCGGCGTGTGGGCACCCGGCGCCCGGCCGATGGATGCGGCGGAGCGCGCCGCGCGCGATTCGTCCGAGGTGCGCTGATGGCGGGACGGATCCGTCAGGCGGACGTCGACGAGGTGAAGTCCCGGACGAACATCGCCGACATCATCGGGGAGCGGGTCGCGCTCAAGTCCGCCGGCGTCGGCTCGCTGAAAGGCCTGTGCCCGTTCCACGACGAGCGCAGCCCGAGCTTCAACGTCCGCCCGCAGGCGGGCTTCTACCACTGCTTCGGCTGCGGCGAATCGGGCGATGTCTACTCGTTCCTGCGCGCGATGGACCATGTGACGTTCACCGAGGCCGTCGAGCGTCTCGCCGGCCGTATCGGCTACTCCCTGCACTACGAAGACGGCGGCTCCGCGCCCGAGCACACCGGCCGCGCCCGTTTGTACGCGGCCAACGCCGCGGCGGCGGAGTTCTTCCGCTCCCAGCTGATGACGCCCGAGGCCGACATCGCGCGCCGCTTCCTGGGGCAGCGCGGGTTCGACGCCGGCGCGGCAGGGCACTTCGGCGTGGGCTATGCGCCGAAGGGATGGTCGGGCATGCATTCCGCCCTCCGCGCACAGGGCTACACCGACGAGGAGCTCTCGTCCGCCGGCCTGGTGTCGCAGGGTCAGCGCGGCGTCTACGACCGCTTCCGCGGCAGGGTGGTGTGGCCGATCAGGGACGTGACCGGCCAGGTGCTCGGCTTCGGTGCGCGCCGGCTCCACG
The DNA here is from genome assembly GCF_044987405.1 of Microbacterium sp. ZW T2_14. Taxonomy (NCBI): domain Bacteria; kingdom Bacillati; phylum Actinomycetota; class Actinomycetes; order Micrococcales; family Microbacteriaceae; genus Microbacterium; species Microbacterium sp. ZW T2_14. The sequence continues at coordinate 58,130 of NZ_JBJDRK010000011.1, forward strand.
ACGACGACAACGGGCCGAAGTATCTGAACACGCCCGAAACCGTCATCTACAAGAAGGCCCAGGTGCTCTACGGCCTCGATCTCGCGAAACGCGAGGTGTCGCGCCAGCACCGCGTCGTCGTCGTCGAGGGGTACACCGACGTCATGGCGTGCCATCTCGCCGGCATCACGACGGCGATCGCGACGTGCGGCACCGCGTTCGGCTCGGACCACATCACGGTGCTCCGGCGGGTCATGGGCGACGACTCCACGGCCGGTGAGGTCGTCTTCACCTTCGACCCGGATGCCGCGGGCCAGAAGGCGGCGCTGCGCGCGTTCGCCGACGCCAAGCGGTTCAACGCCCAGACCTACGTCGCGACCGGACCGGAGGGTCTCGACCCCTGCGATCTGCGCCTCACACGCGGAGACGGCGCCGTGCGCGCCCTGCTCGAGACCAAGGTGCCGATGGTGGAGTTCGTCCTCGACCAGCGCATCTCGGGGTACGACCTCGCCAGCGTCGAGGGACGCGTCGGCGCGCTGCGCACGGCGGCACCCGTGGTCGCCGAGCTGCGCGACCCGCTGCTGCAGCCCGAGTACGTGCGCGTGCTCGCCCGCCGGCTCGGCATGGACACCGAAGACGTGCGCCGCGAGGTCGAACGCGCGGGCCGAACCGCCACCTCCACCGGTCGGCGCGACGGCTCCCCGGTCGCCGAAGCTGTCGCTCCCGACGCCGAGGGGGCGCTGCGGGTCACGCTCGCGACGCTGCCGCGCACGCCCGGGGTTGCGATCGAGCGCGACGCCCTGATGGGGGTGCTCCAGTTCGGCCACCGCATGGATGCGGCGCTCGTGGCGCGCGCCCTGGAGCTGCCGTTCCGTCATCCGGCGCTCGACGCCGTCCGCGTCGCCGTGCGCGACGTCTCGAGCATGCAGCGCCCGGGCTGGGCGGTGGATGCCGTCGCCACCGTCCGCGAGCCCTACCGCGCGCTCGCGGCCGAGCTCCTCGCCGGTGACTTCCCGGCACTGAGCGACGAGGCCGCCGTGTCGTCGGCGAGCGATCTCGCGCGGCGGCTGGTGATGCGCGGCCTCGACCGCGAGAAGTCCGAGCTGCTGGGCGCCATCCAGCGGGTTCCGGCCGATTCGGAAGAGGGACGCCGCATCCGGCTGCGACTGCGCGAACTCGACGCGACCCGTCAGGCCATCGCGGACGAGGCGTCCTGATCCCGCCGCGTCGGCTGGCGCCGCTGACCGCCGCGGGGCAGGATGTGAGGATGGCTCGCCGAAGAGACGCGGATGTCGCGATCGACTGCTCCGATCTATCGATCGCCCGCCGTGCGGGCCGTGGGGGCGCGTCCCAGCGCGTGGTGGACGGCGTCTCGTTCCGCCTCGCCCACGGCGGCATTCTCGCGCTGATGGGGCCGACCGGTTCCGGCAAATCGTCGCTCGCCGCCGTGCTGGCCGGTGCCGACGAAGCGGGGCTCACCGTGGTGGGCGGGCGGGGCCTCGTCGAGGGCATTCCGGTGCGGCGTCCCGGTCGTGCGCACCGCCAGCTCACCTACTACGCCGGGTATCTGCCGCAGTCGGCGGGTGCTCGGCTGCCCGCACGTCTCACCGTCGCAGAGGTGATCGGCGAGCCGATCACCAGCCGCGATCGCCGTGTGAGCCCCCGCGCGCTGGCCGTCAGGGTGGCGTCCCTCCTCGACGAGCTGATGCTCCCGCTCGGAGCGGCAGCCAAGTACCCGTACGAACTCAGCGCTGGCATGCGCCAGCGGGTCGCGCTGGCGCGCGCGCTCGTTCTCCAGCCGCGCGTGCTCATCGCCGACGAGCTCTTCGCGAACATGGACGTCGAGGTGCGGAAGGCGGCGCGCGCGGCGGTGCTGCGCCGCCGCAAGGAGCTCGACATGGCCACCCTCATCGTGACCAACGAGCGGGAGGTCGTGAACGAGCTGGATGCCGATGTGCTCGTGCTCCGCGCCGGGCACGCGGTCGCATTCGGACATGGCACGCGCGACCTGCTCTGGACCCCCAGTGGAGAGGCCGACAGACGTCTCGTGGGCTCCTGACGGGGGTGGCCGTGGTCGTCAGCACGGCCTGGGCTTTGCTAGTATGGTCTGGTTGCCCGCGCGAAAGCGCGGACCATTCCTCCATAGCTCAATTGGCAGAGCAATCGGCTGTTAACCGATAGGTTCTTGGTTCGAGTCCAAGTGGGGGAGCGAAGGCCTCGGGGCTCCACCCCCGGGGCTTTCTTCGTCTTCGGGGTCTGATCGGAGTGGGAACATGGCGGGTCGCGCGAAACCCTCGCCGTTGCTGCAGGTCGACGGCGGCGTTCCCGCGCCGGCACCCATCTACCGTTCCGCCGCGCTGCTCGGCGCGCTCGCGCTGTTCGCGGCAGCGCTCGTGTGGGTGGGTCTCGTCGTGCTCTTCGGCGGAGATCCGCGGATGTTCCCCGTCTCCGCGCCGGAGCCCTGGCTGTTCCTCGCGCTCGCCCCGTCGATCGCCGCAATCCTGCTCGCTCTGCGTGGCGTCGCAGCATGGTCCCTGGCGCTGGCGATCCTCAGCTGCTGGCTCGTGCCCACGGGACTCGCGACGGTACTCGTCGTGCTGGTGGCGCTGTGGACCGTTCGCCGTATCCGCAGCCAGTGGGCCGCCCACGACCTCGACACCGTCGTCGCCACTGCCGCTGCCCACGGTCTTCCCGTCCTCGTGGTGCAGCACGTCGCGGGCAAGGCCGGCGCACGCAGGACCACGGACACCACGCAGGTGCAGGTCCGCGACGTCGACACCGGCGAACTGACCACCGCACGCGTGTGGGGACCGATGCGCACCGGCACGACGCTCGTGCGGCAGGGCATGAACGTCATCGCCCAGGCGCCTCCGGGAGCCGACGCCGAGCTTCGCCGGTGGGTCGAGCGCCAGAATCGCCGCAGCGACGCCTGACCCGTGCCGGGATCAGGCGTCGATGTCGTCGACGCCGGGCGTCCAGGAGCTCCCCGGCCGGCCCCAACCGCGCTTGCGGGCGATCTTCTGCACCGTCTTCCAGTCCCCGTCGTCGAGGCGGTCGACGTAGAGGATTCCGTCGAGGTGGTCGAACTCGTGCTGCATGATGCGCGCCCGCCACCCGTCGACCTGGATGCTCACGGGGGCGCCATCGAGGTCGGTGCCGGTCACGAGCACCTCCTCGGAGCGGCGCAGCGGGAACCGCTCACCAGGAAACGACAGACACCCCTCGGACTCCTCGTCCGGGTCCGGAGCCCCGGGCTCGAGCGGCCGCATCCACAGTTCGGGGTTGATGATCACGCCCCGCCAGGGCTCGCCGTCCTCGTCATCGGCATAGGTGTACGTGTAGATGCGCAGCGGCACGCCGACCTGGGGCGCCGCGAGACCCACGCCGGGTGCGGCATCCATCGTCTCGAACATGTCGGCGACCAGTGAGCGGATCTCGTCCGTGATCTCTTCGACGGCGGACGCGGGGGAGTGAAGGACGGGATCGCCCATGATGCGAATCGGGAGAACAGCCACGCCTTGAGCCTATCGACCGGCGCCTGCGGCTAGTGTCGATACGTGGTCTGGACTGCGGTGGAACTCGAGGACGTCGGCGATCAGCTCGTCGGCGCTTTCCAGAACCCCGGCATCCTGATCGGCATCCCGCTGGCCCTGCTGGGTGCGGTGTTCATGTCGTTCGGCGCCCAGTACCAGCACCGCGGCGTCACGAAGGTGGAGCGCCTTAGCGGCGGACACTCGAGTCAGGGTCTGGGACCCAGTCACCTGCTGAAGCTGCTGGCCCGGCCTTCGTGGGTGATCGGCACCGTGATGCTCGGCCTCGCGATCGTCTGCCAGCTCTCGGCCCTCTTCTTCGCGCCGCTCATCGTCGTGCAGCCGCTCGGTGCGTTCGCGCTCGTGATCACGACGCTGCTGAACGCGCAGATCAGCGGTCACAGGCCGACCAAGCGCTCGCTCATCGCGATCGCGGCGTGCGTCGGCGGCATCTTCGTCTTCGTGACCGTCGCCGCCCTGTTCGCGACCGAGAAGCCGGTCTCCAATGGGCAGCTGATCACCATCCTGGTGCTGCTGCTGGTGGTCACCCTCGTGTTCGCGGGACTGTGGGTCTGGCTGCGCAAGCGCATGGGCGCGCTGTTCTACATCATCGCCGCGGGCGTCATCTACGGTTTCGTCGCGACGCTGGCCAAGGTCGTCATCGAGCGAGTGAAGGTCAGCGAGTTCAACTGGCTCACCTTCCTGTGCCTGGCCGCGCTCATCATCGGGGCCATCGTCGGCGCCTACTTCGTGCAGAGCGCCTATGCCTCGGGCCCACCGGATCTCGTCGTCGCCGGACTCACGGTCATCGACCCTATCGTCGCGATCATCATCGGTCTGACGGTGCTCCAAGAGGCCGCAGGCGCTCCGCTGTGGGTCTACATCACCTTCGCCGTCGTCGGCGCCATCGCCGTGTGGGGCGTGTTCCAGCTCGCGCGACATCATCCGCAGGTGCTCAGCGAGAGCCAGGGGCTTCCGATCTCCCGGGGAAGCGGCGGGGGAGCAGCGGATGCTGCGCACCCGCGCACCGGCTCGGTCAAGGTCACCGAGGCGGTGGCGAAGGTGTGGCCCGAGCCGCCCGTCAAAGACCGCCTCGACGATCCCGACAAGCGCTGACGCACGCACGGCCCCCGGACGGACCGGTAGGCTCGTCTGCGCACTCCGTGCCGCGGGGCGGTGGCCAAGCTGGTCAAGGCAGCGGGCTCATAACCCGACGATCGTGGGTTCAAGTCCCACCCGCCCTACGAATTGTGGACCGCCGCTGCCCGAAGGGTTGCGGCGGTCCACGATTCGTCTGACGGGCGTCGGCGAGAACGCGCTTTGGGTGGGCCCACGCCGCCGGAGGCTCCGCCCGCGACGAAGTCGCGAGCGGAGGGGCGGTGGGGACAAGTCCCACCCGCCCTACGAATTGTGGACCGCCGCTGCCCGAAGGGTTGCGGCGGTTCTCATTCCTCGCGCCGTCAGCGTGGTGGGTCGTCCTGGTGAGGATCGGCGACGGTGTGCTCCGGCTCGCCGGTGTAGTCGCTCACGAGGCGCTCGGTGAACTCGTGGGCCATCCGGCTCGTCTCTTGCTGTTTGCGCGCGACGTCCTCGGGCGTGGCGGTCGTGGCCCAGAGGTCGGTGATCCGGTTCTCGAGGTCGCGCACCTGCGTGCGCATCACTCGGTCCGAGCGGATCCGCGCCTCCTCCGCCGCGTCCCGCACCACCTTCACCGCGCCGTCGATGATCCGGCGCTCCAGCAGGAGCACGATGCCGACGAGGAGAAGGGTCGTGCCGACGCCGCCCAGGACCCCCGCAAGGTAGCCCCATCGTTCGGCGGGCGGAGCCAGTAGCAGCCCGAGGACGATCCCCGCCGACCCGAGAAGGATGCACGCCACGAACCAGCCCCAGCGGATACGAGGCGTGGCTTCGGTCACCGAGTCCGTCATGAAGCCAGCGTAGAACCCCGCCACGGTTCGCTGCGGAGACGCATGGCGCTGGGGATGTGAGCGGCTGAGGCAATTCGTTCGCACCCCTTACTTTCGGGGGGAGAGGCCTGTTGGGGCGGCGGTCGTTGCGTGTAGCGTCAGCGGCAGCAACTGTCCCTCGCGCCTGGGAGGCGAACAATGAAGTTCCTGCAACGGCTCGGCAGATCGATCATGCTCCCGGTGGCTGTGCTGCCGGTAGCCGCGATCCTGGTCGGCATCAGCAACTGGATCAACGGCACTATCGGCGGCGGAGTCGTCGTCGATTTCCTCTACACCGCTGGAATCTCGCTTCTCTCGAATCTCGCCCTGCTCTTCGCAGTCGGCATCTCGATCGGCATGGCGAAGAAGAGCGACGGCACCTCGGCCCTCGCGGGCGTCGTGTCCTGGCTCGTCGTCACGACCCTGCTGAAGCCCGAGGCGGTGATGCTCTTCATGGGCGTCGACGACGTCAACGAGGTTCCCGCCGCCTTCACCAATGTCGAGAACGTCTTCGTCGGCATTCTCTGTGGTCTGATCGGCGCTTTCTGCTATGACCACTTCAAGGACACGAAGCTGCCGGACGCACTGTCGTTCTTCTCCGGCAAGCGATCCGTCGCCATCGTCACAGCAGGATTCTCACTGGTGCTCGCCATCATCCTGTTCTTCGTCTGGCCGTTCGTGTACGGCGGGCTGGTCACCTTCGGCGAGTGGATCTCCTTCCTCGGACCCCTCGGCGCCGGCATCTACGGATTCCTGAACCGATTGCTCATCCCGATCGGACTGCACCACGCCCTCAACTCCGTCTTCTGGTTCGACGTCGCCGGCATCAACGATCTGAACAACTTCCTCGCCGGTACCGGCACCTACGGCGTCACGGGCCAGTACATGACGGGCTACTTCCCGATCATGATGTTCGGCCTCCCTGGCGCTGCTCTCGCCATGTATCTGACGGCCAAGTCCACCCGCAAGAAGATCACGTACGGCATCCTCCTGTCAGCCGCGATCGCCTCGTTCTTCGTGGGCGTGACCGAGCCGCTCGAGTTCTCGTTCATGTTCCTTGCCCCCGTGCTGTATGTCGTCCACGCGGTCTTCACGGGCATCTCGATGGCGATCAGCGCGATCCTGCCGGTCAGGATGGGCTTCGGCTTCTCGGCCGGATTCGTCGATCTGGTGCTCAACTGGACGAACCCGATGGCGCAGAACCCGTGGCTGATCCCCGTCATGGGCGTCTTCTGGTTCTTCATCTACTTCGGGGTGTTCTACTTCTTCATCAAGCGCTTCAACCTCAAGACGCCGGGTCGCGAAGACGACAACATCCTGGAGGAGGGCACCGAGTTCGACACGCACGCCGCCGACGACAAGTACCTCGTCACGGGCAGCCGCTTCATCGACGCGCTCGGCGGCAAGGAGAACATCCTCGAGCTCGACAACTGCGCGACGCGCCTGCGCATGGAGATCGACGACGTCAGCAGGGTCGATGAGACCGCGCTGAAGCGGGCCGGGGCTGCCGGCACGATGAAGCCCGGCGGAAAGTCCGTCCAAGTCATCTACGGCACCAACGTCCAGTTCGTGAAGGACGCCATGGAGCAGATCATCTCGGGTCAGGCGGCGGCACCGACGGGCGCGGCCCCCGAGCCTGCGGTAGCCCCTGCGGCCGGTGGAGCGGCGGTGCTGACCGATGCTCCCACGACCACGGCCGTGCGGCTGCGGCAGCCGCTCGAAGGAACGGTCGTGCCGCTGTCCGCGGTGCCCGACCCGACCTTCGCACAGGGGATCATGGGCCCCGGCGTCGCGATCGAGCCGACCGGCGACACGGTGGTCGCACCCGCCGACGGCACCATCGGCGCGACGTTCGACAGCAGCCATGCTGTCGCGCTGGTACTCGACGACGGCACCGAGCTGCTGATCCACGTCGGCATCGACACCGTGGGCATGAAGGGCGACGGCTTCCAGACCCTCGTCGAGAAGGGTCAGAAGGTCACGGCCGGAACACCCCTGCTCCGTTTCGACCTGGCGAAGATCCAGGCGGCGGGCCACCCGTCGATCACCCCGGTGATCGTGCTGAACAACGAGAACGCGACCGTCACCTTCGAGTGACGCCCGCGCGGGACTCACGATGAGGGGGACGGATGCCTCGAGCCGAGGCATCCGTCCCTCTCACATCGCGCTGCCGATGTACGAGTACTTGACGAACACCTCGGCGGCGAGACCGGCCTCCTCGAGGACTCCCTGGACGGCGCTCAGCATGTAGCTGGAGTCCCATCCCATGTAGAGCGAGTGGCCGTCGTCGAGACGATCCCATTGGCCGTTCCATGATTGCGCGGTGTACACCGGACCGCCGCGGCGCGCGCTGTAGGCGACGACGGCTTCGCGGGAGTCGGCCCACAATCGCTTGAAGACACGGTTGAAGAGGTACTTCACGTCGGGCACCTCCCAGTGCTCGCCGCAGTACTCCACATACGACCATTCGCGATGCCATCCCGGCGGCCAGCCGCGCCGGCGGACGGCATCGAGGATCGGGGTGAGTCCGTCGTCATCGATGGCCGGACCGCCCGGACGCTTCCACACCTCCACGAATCGCTGCGTCAGCTGCGTCGACCGCTGGGCGATCGCCGCGGTTCCCCAGCCGGGCAGTTCGGCCAACGCCGTCGTCGTCGCGACCGAGCTGCGGGCGTAGAGCGCCTGCTTCTCGGGGAACGACCGGTCCAGCGCGCGCAGCGCGAGATCCTCTTCCAGAATGGTGAGGTTGCCGATGGTGTTCGCCAGCGCGCGATGGCTGTTCTGCTCGTCGTCGCTGTACGACGCCCAGTCCCGCACCCCGTCGCCCGACCATGCGTCACCGGGCGCCACCGGGAAGATGTGCTCGACGTCGAGGCCGGCGGCGCCGTCCACACCGGCGATGCGTCTCAGCACGTACGCCGGGTGGGGGAGTTCGGAGTACTTCAGCGCGACCGCGATGCGCTCGTCGGAGGGCGTGATGCGCGAGATCGCCGAGACCAGCGCTTCCCGCCCATCGTCGCGCGCACGACAGAGGCGCGCGACCAGGCGCTCGACACCGGTGCCGACCACCGATCGGCGCACGAGGAGCGACTGCACCATCTCGAGCGTCTCGATCAGCTCGTCGCGCGCAATGGCATCCTGCTCGAAGTCGCGGTACGCGCGCATGACGAGCGGGTACATGCCGGTGCCGAACGTGTGCAGGTATGACAGCTGGCGCGTGATCTCGGCGTCCGGAGCCTCGCCGGGATGCAGCAGCACCCGGTACACCCGGGACAGCTCGCGCCATTCGCCGGCGTGGCGCACGAGGTCTGCGAACTCGAGCCGAGGGAATTCGTGCCGGAACGCCTCATACACGCCCCGCCCACCGACGACGGTGACCTCGCGGCCGGTGGTCATCACGAGGTACTGCCGCCAGAACTCGGCGATCGCGTCGCCCGTGTTCTGCTCGATCACCTGCCAGTACTCTGCCTCGATCTCACGCTGCTCCGCGTGGTTCAGCCCCATCAGCACGTAGTTGTGGATCAGCTCGTGATCGCGCAGCGGCTCGCCCGTCGAGTTGAGGCTCTCGAAGATCTGCTGCGCGTTGGCGCCCGCGCCGAGGGTGATCGCGACGTGCTCGAGCTTCTGCAGTCCCCGCCAGATGCGGGGAGCCTCGTCGAGACTGATCTGACTGCGGAAGAAGGCGTAGTTGTCGTCGAATCGCGAGTCCCGCTGCTCACCCGCCGGAAGAGGGAGGTCGAGCACCACCCTCTCGAACACCGAGGCCCACGCCCGATGCGGCCGCAGCTTGGTGCGCGTCGCGTCGCCTGAGTGCACGAGCACGCGCTGCAGCTGATCGGCGAGGTCGGGCTCGGCCTCGCGAACGGTGTGGTGCAGCGCCGCGACCAGCAGCATCAGCGTCGTCGTGCGCTGCTGGCCGTCGATCAGCACCAGCTCGGCGTCCTCACCGTCACCGCTCGCGGACGAGAGGATCGAGCCGAGGAAGTGCATGTGGCGATCGTCGAGGTCGGCCACCGCCCGGATGTCGGCGAGGAGCTGCTCGCATCCCCCGATGTCCCATCGGTACTGGCGCTGGTACACCGGCACCACGATCGTCCGGTCCGCGGCCGAGAGCCATCCGATGGTGTTGACAGCAGTGGCGTCGACATTCGTGGCAGTGACCATGGCCCGTCCATTCTAAAGGGGGCGCACGCGACGGGCCCGGCTCCGTGGGCGGGCCGCCGGCATTCACGGCGCGGTCCTCCGGGCCCTCCCGGACCCCGAGGTAGGCTTGCCTAAGTTGAGCCTGTTAAAACGTGCTGGCTCACTGACCGAAAGGCATGATTCGTCATGGGTTACATCAAGTCCGCCGCTCTCGATGAGACCGGCTTCGTGGTTCTCGATTCCTACGACCGGGAGCTCGACCCGAAGGAATGGCTCTCCATCGAGTACGTCGACTGGAAGTCGTCGGGTGACACCCGGTTCGCTCCGCTGGCCTCCGCCAAGGGTGAGATCGAGTGCAACGGCTTCTGGAATCACACTCCGCCGCGCACCGACAAGGACGGGGTCTGGATCCCCTCGCAGGTCGAGAAGGCACCGGAGCTCACGCGCCGCGCGCAGGAGCCGGGGGCCAACGTCGGACGCTGCCGCGTCATCGAGCTGCAGCCGAACACGTACGCCGACGCGCTGTACAACCTGCACCAGGACGACAACAACCGCCTCAACCCCGACGGCACCGGTTGGGTCGTGCGCGGGTTCTTCAACCTCACCGACGACAAGACGAGCTACTTCGTGCTGCGCGAGAACCGCACCGACCCGAGCATCGAGTACCGCGTCGCGCTGCCGGCCGGCGCACAGCTCATCGTCGACACGCAGCGCCTCTGGCACGCCGTCCACCACAACGGCGATGAGGCCCGTTACTGCCTCATCACGTCGTGGGAGTCCGGCCCCGAGCTCGACGCCTACATCGAGAAGTACCACGGCAAGCCGACGACCGACTACGTCGACGTCCCGCAGGACGTGCTCGACGCCGGTCAGGCCGAGCAGGCTCGCCGCGACGCCGCCCGTGCCGCGTACTACGCGGCCAAGGGCAAGGCTGAGGTCCAGGCGATGAGCGAGGCCTGAGCCCGCGCATCCCGACTCGAGAGGGCGGGGAAATCACACTCTTGTGATTTCCCCGCCCTCTCGGCGATAATGGCGGCAGCACAACCGAACAGCACGCCATGAACACCGTCGCAGGTCGTAGGGGAAGACGCACCTGACGAACGGAGAGATCATGGCGACACACAAAGCACGCGGGGTGATCTTCATCCACTCCGCGCCACGGGCGTTGTGCCCTCATCTGGAGTGGGCAGTCGGTCGCGCGCTGGGTCGAGCAGTGAGCTTCGACTGGGCCGACCAGCCCGTCCTCGGCGGCAGCCGCCGCGCCGAGTTCTACTGGGAGGGCGCTGCCGGCACCGGCTCCGCCCTCGCCACCGCCATCCGCGGGTGGGAGCACCTGCGCTTCGAGGTGACCGAGGATCCCACCCCGCGCAGTGACGGCGGCCGCTGGCTGCACACGCCGGGTCTCGGCATCCACTATGCCCAGACCGATACCGCCGGCAACGTCGTCATCGGAGAGGACCGCATCCGCTACGCGATGGAACTCGCCGGCGGCGATGCCTTCGAACTGCGGCGCGAGCTTGACGTGGCGCTCGGTGCGGCCTGGGACGAAGAGCTCGAGCCGTTCCGCCACGCGAGCGACGACGCGCCCGTCGTCTGGCTGCACAAGGTCGGCTGAGGTCCGCTCCGCGGAGCGCACAGACGCAGGCGGTGCGAGGCGCCACTACCGAGGCTCGGAGGCCAAGAATCCCGGGCAGCGGGACCGCGAACCATCGCCTGACACGACAGACGCCCCCGGCGGTCCCTGCGCTTGTCGCAGGGTGCCGGGGGCGTCTTTCGTCGTGCTGCGTCAGACCGACGCGAACGCCGCGACCGCGTTGTGGCCGCCGAAGCCGAAGGAGTTGCTGATCGCGAGGTGCTCGCCGTCGCCCAGCGGAGTCGGTGTGCCCGAGATGCGGAACGGCACCTCGGGGTCCTGCGTCGTGAGGTTGATCGTCGGGGGCGCGACCCGTTCCTTCAGCGCCATGACGGTGAAGATCGCCTCGAGCGCGCCGGTGCCGCCGAGGAGGTGCCCGGTGGACGCCTTGGTGGCCGATACCGGGATCTCGTCGATCCGGTCGCCGAACACGGAGCGCAGAGCGGTGTACTCATTGGGATCGCCGACCGGTGTCGAGGTCGCGTGGGCGTTGATGTGGCCGACGTCATCGGGTGAGGCATCCGCCATGTCGAGCGCGAGCCGTACCGCGCGCGACGCGCCGAGGCCCTCGGGGTCGTTCGCCGTGATGTGGTACGAGTCGGCCGTGACGCCGCCGCCGACGACGGCCGCGTAGATCTTCGCCCCGCGCGCGCGGGCATGCTCCTCGGTCTCGAGGATGAGCACCGCGGCGCCTTCGCCCATGACGAAGCCGTCGCGGTCGATGCTGCAGGGGCGCGATGCCGTCGCGGGGTCGTCGTTGCGGCGCGAGAGCGCCTGCATGGACGAGAACGCCGCGATCGTGACGGGGTGGATGACCGACTCGGTGCCGCCCGCGATCACGACGTCGGCATAGCCGGCGCGGATGTGCTCAATGGCGTTGACGATCGACTCGGTGCTGGACGCGCACGCACTTGCCACGGTGCGGGCATAGGCGCGGGCGTTGAAGTGGAGGGAGAGGTTGCCGGCCGCGGCGTTCGGCATCAGCATCGGGACCGTCATCGGAAGCACCCGACGAGGACCCTTCTCGCGCAGCGTGTCCCAGCCGTCGAGGAGAGTGTGCAGGCCGCCGATGCCGGTGGCGAAATCGACGCCGAGGCGCTCCGGATCGACCTCGGGGCTGCCGGCATCCGCCCATGCCTCCATCGCCGCGACGAGCGCGAACTGCGAAGAGGGGTCGAGACGCTTGGCGATGGGACGCTCGAGCACCGTCTCGGGCCGTACCTTCGCCTCGGCGGCGAAGGTGACCGGCAGCTGGTACTTCTCGACCCAGTCGTACTCGAGGGTACGGGTGCCGGAGACGCCCTCCAGGAGCGCGGACCAGCTCTCGGGGGCGGTGCCGCCCAGCGGCGACGTTGCGCCGATGCCGGTCACGACGATGCGGGAGTTGCTCATGTCGTTCTAGATCCTCAAGGATGCGCCGGTGGGGGCCGGAGCCCCCACCGGGGGGTTTACGCCTGGTTCGACGTGATGAAGGTGACGGCGTCGCCGACGGTCTTGAGGTTCTTGACCTCGTCGTCGGGGATCGTGACGCCGAACTTCTCCTCGGCGTTGACGACGATCGTCATCATCGAGATCGAGTCGATGTCGAGGTCGTCGGTGAACGACTTCTCGAGGGCGACCTCGTCGGCCGAGATGCCGGTCTCGTCGGTGATGAGCTCCGCGAGTCCGGCGAGGACCTCGTCGTTGGTGAATGCCATGGGGTTCTCCTGTTTTCTAGGGGTTGCGGGGGCCCGAACGGGCCGTCTCAGTCTAGGGTCGCGCTCCGCCGGGTCAGGGGAGCACGACCACCTGCGCGCCGAACACGAGGCCGGCGCCGAAGCCGATCTGCAGCGCGAGGCCGCCGCTGAGCTCGGGGTGCTCCTCGAGCAGACGGTGCGTCGCCAGCGGGATCGAGGCGGCTGATGTGTTGCCGGTGGTCTCGATGTCGCGGCCGATCAGCACGGTGTCGGGAAGCTTCAGCTGCTTGGCGAACTCGTCGATGATGCGCATGTTGGCCTGGTGCGGCACGAAGGCGGCGAGATCGGATGCCTCGATCCCGGCGGCCTCGAGCGCCTGACGCGCGACCTTCACCATCTCCCACACGGCCCAGCGGAAGACCGTCGGGCCTTCCTGCCGCAGCGTGGGCCACGGCGCCTTGCCGTCGCGGAAGTCGGTGAGGGTGTGGTTCATGCCCACCGCGTCGGCCTTGGAACCGTCCGAGCCCCACACCGTGGGGCCGATGCCGGGGGCGTCGCTGGGGCCGATCACGGCCGCGCCGGCACCGTCGCCGAGGAGGAACGAGATGCTCCGGTCGGTCGGGTCGACGACATCGCTGAGCTTCTCGGTGCCGATGACCACGGCGTAGTGCGCCGCGCCGGCACGGATGAGGGCGTCCGCCTGCGCAACGCCGTACGCGAAGCCCGCGCAGGCGGCGTTGAGGTCGTACGCGGCGGCGGGATTCGCGCCCACGCGCTCGGCCACGATGGCCGACACGGACGGGGTCTGCTTCGGGTTGCTGATGGTGGCGACGATCACCGCGTCGACCTGCGAGGGGTCCACGCCCGAGCGCTCGATCGCCTCGCGGGCGGCATCCGTCGCGAGATCGATGGCGTCCGTCTCGGGCACCGCACGGGCCCGCGTCACGATGCCTGTGCGCTGGCGGATCCACTCATCGCTCGAGTCGATCGGGCCGATCAGGTCGTCGTTCGGCACGGCGATCTCGCCACGGGCGGCGCCGTACGCGTAGATGCGCGTGTGGGCCGCACCGGTGGGCTGGACGAGGATGGGGGTCATTCGGATACTCCGGTCATGCGTCGACCGCCACGAGAGCGGTGGCGGCCTCCAGGTCAGCGGGCGTCTTGACGGCGACGGCCGGGACTCCGCGCAGCGCGCGCTTGGCCAGCCCGACGAGCGTCCCCGCCGGGGACAGCTCCACGATGCCCGACACGCCGGCGTCGGCGAAAGACGCCATGCACAGGTCCCAGCGCACGGGCGAGGCGACCTGGTCGACGAGTAGATCGACGAACGCGCGTCCGCCCGTGACGGCTGAGCCGTCCCGGTTGGTCCACAGCAGCACGGAGGGATCGGATGCCGCGACCTCGGCCGCAGCGGCGCGGAGCGTCTCGACGGCCGGCGCCATGTAGCGGGTGTGGAAGGCTCCGGCGACCTGCAGCGGGATGACACGGGTGCCGGCGACCGGCTCCGCCGCCAGCGCCTGCAGTGCGTCGAGTGCGCCGGCGACGACGAGCTGGCCGCCGCCGTTGTAGTTGGCCGGAGCGAGATCGAGCTCGTCGAGACGTGTCAGGACGGATGCCTCGTCCCCGCCGATCACGGCGCTCATCCCTGTCGCGACGACACCGGCGGCCTCGGCCATCGCGCGACCGCGGATGCCGACGAGCGTCAGGGCGGCCTGCTCGCTCAGAACGCCGGCTGCGGCGGCCGCTGCGAACTCGCCGACGGAATGGCCCGCGACGCCGTCGATGCGCTCACGGTCGGGCAGCGCGTTCCATGACAGCAGGCTGGCCGCGACGATGAGCGGCTGCGCCACCTGGGTGTCGCGGATGCGGTCGGCGTCCCACTCCGTGCCGGCGGCGACCAGGTCGACGCCGGACCACTCCGAATACTGGGCGAGCCGATCGGCTGCGCCGTCCGCGTCGAGCCAGGGTGCCAGGAAGCCGGGGGACTGGGAGCCCTGCCCCGGGAAGACCGCGATTCTCACCGTTCCATCCTGTCAAGGATCCGGGAGCCCGTTCTGGCGACACCGTCACAAGAATGACGAGCACCTTTGTGCGTGGTCCACACGTCGGGCGCGATCGACGTCAGACCGCGGCGCGTCGAGGCGCCGGCGCGCGCCGGCGGGCGGCATCCGTCCCGATGGATCCGAGGATGAGCGCCGTCTGCAGGATCAGGGCTTCTCGCGGCCCGGTGGCATCCCATCCGATCACCTCCGAGACGCGCTTGAGGCGGTACCGCACGGTGTTCGGATGCACGAAGAGCTCGCGCGCGGTCGCCTCGAGCGAGCGGCCGTTGTCGAGATACGCCCACAGCGTCGCCACCAGATCGGCGCTGTGCGCCTGGAGGGGACGGTAGATGCGGTCGACGAGCGTGAGCTTCGCGAGGGGATCTCCGGCGAGGGCCCGCTCGGGCAGCAGGTCGTCGGCTTCGACCGGGCGTGGCGCATGGCGCCATGCCCTCGCCACCGCGAAGCCGGCCAGGGCCGCGCGCGCGCTTTGGCTCGCGTCGACGAGAGCCGGCACGGTCGGACCGAGGACCAGATATCCGGTGCCGAACCCGGGTTCGAGCCGTCGTGCGATCTCGGCGAACGGCAGGTCGGTCACGGCGTCATCCGCGACGGCCGACGGCTCGGCGCGACCGAGGACCAGCACGAGACGCGAGCCCTGCACGCCGATCAGCACATCGACACCCAGCTTGCGTGCCGTGCGGCGCAGTTGATCGACGTCGAACTGGGGCGGAGTCGTGCCCACCAGCACCGCGACCTCGCCGTGACCGTGCCAGCCGAGCGCCGCGATGCGACTCGGCAGCTCCTCGTCGGCTTCGCCGGTCAGGATCGAATCCACCACCAGCGCCTCGAGCCGGGCGTCCCACAGTCCGCGGGCCTCCGCCGCGCGGGCGTACACGTCCGCCGCTGCGAAGGCCACCTCACGCGAGTAGAGCAGGATCGCCTCGCGCAGGTGCTCTCCCTTGCCGGCGACCCGCTCCTCCGTCACCTCGACCGTCACGCGGATCAGCTGCAGCGTCTGCGTCAGGCTGACGCTGCGCAGCAGTTCGCGAGGGGCGGCCGCGAAGATGTCCGCGGCGATCCAGGGCGTCGAGGCGGGATCGTCGTACCACTGGATGAAAGACGTGATGCCGGCCTGCGCCACCAGCCCGACGGCGGAGCGTCGGGCCGGTGGCATCTCGGCGTACCAGGGCAGTGTGTCGTCCAGGCGTTTGATGGTCACGGTCGCCAGATCGCCCGAGATGCGTCGCAGCCAGGCGAGCGTCTCGACCTTGTCCATCACCTCGGCGGACTTGCCCATCGGCAGGTCAGCTCTCGCCGCCCGCGTTCCCGCTCGTGCCGGCCGTCACGTCATGCAGACGGTACTTCTCGATCGCCTGCGCGGCGAGGCTGCGGTCGACCGCACCCTCTTCGGCAAGCGCCTGCAGCGTGCGGACGACGACCGAGGGTCCGTCGATCTTGAAGAAGCGACGAGCGGCGGCGCGAGTGTCGGAGAAGCCGAAGCCGTCGGCACCGAGGGTCGCGAACCGGTTGGGCACCCAGGGTCGGATCTGGTCCTGCACCGCGTGCATGAAGTCGCTCACGGCGACGACGGGGCCTGCGGCATCCCTCAGCTTCTCGGTGAGGTACGCGGTGCGCGGCTCCTCGTCGGGGTGGAGGAAGTTGTGCTCGTCGGCGGCCAGGCCGTCGCGGCGCAGCTCGCTCCACGAGGTGACCGACCAGACATCCGCCTGCACACCCCAGTCGTCACGCAGCAGCTGCTGCGCTTCGAGCGCCCACGGGACGCCGACGCCCGAGGCCATGAGCTGGGCCTTGGGGCCCTCGCCCTCGCCCGTCGAGATGCGGTGGATGCCGCGCACGATGCCGTCGACGTCCACGCCCTCCGGCTCGGCCGGCTGCACCAGCGGCTCGTTGTACACCGTGAGGTAGTACATGACGTTGGGGTCGGGGTGGTTGCCGCCGTACATCCGCTCGATGCCCGAACGGACGATGTGCGCGATCTCGTAGCCGTAGGCCGGGTCGTACGACAGAGTCGCCGGGTTGGTGGACGCGAGCAGCAGGGAGTGGCCGTCGGCGTGCTGCAGTCCTTCGCCGGTGAGCGTCGTGCGCCCCGCCGTCGCGCCGATGATGAAGCCGCGCGCCATCTGGTCGCCCGCCGCCCACTGCGCGTCGCCGGTGCGCTGGAAGCCGAACATCGAGTAGAAGACGTACACCGGGATCAGCGGCTCGCCGTGCGTGGCGTACGACGTGCCCGCGGCGGTGAACGCCGCCACAGCGCCGGCCTCGTTGATGCCCACGTGGATGATCTGGCCCTGCGGGCTCTCCTTGTAGGCGAGCAGCAGCTCACGGTCCACGGAGGTGTAGTTCTGCCCGTGCGGGTTGTAGATCTTGGCCGTCGGGAAGTACGCGTCCATGCCGAACGTGCGCGCCTCGTCGGGGATGATCGGGACGATGCGGTGGCCGAAGTCCTTGGCCCGCAGCAGATCCTTGAGGAGTCGGACGAACGCCATCGTGGTGGCGATCTCCTGCGTGCCCGAACCCTTCTTCGGCAGCGCGTACGCATCGTCGCCCGGCAGCTGGAGGCCGACGTGGTGCGTGCGGCGCTCGGGCAGGAAGCCGCCCAGCGCACGGCGGCGCTCGAGCATGTACTGGATCGTCTCGTCGTTGCCGCCGGGGTTGTAGTACGGCGGCAGGTACGGGTTCTCCTCGAGCTGCGCGTCCGACACCGGGATGCGCATCGAGTCGCGGAAGTACTTCAGGTCCTGCAGCGTCATCTTCTTCATCTGGTGGGTCGCGTTGCGACCCTCGAAGTGATGCCCGAGCCCGTAGCCCTTGATCGTCTTCGCCAGGATGACGGTGGGCTGACCCTTGTGCTCGGTCGCCGCCTTGTAGGCGCCGTAGACCTTGCGGTAGTCCAGGCCGCCGCGGCGGAGCTTGCCCCAGATGTCGTCGTCCGACCAGTCCTTCACCAGGGCGGCCGTGCGCTCGTCACGTCCGAAGAAGTGCTCGCGGATGAACGCGCCGTCCTCGGCGCGGTAGGTCTGGAAGTCGCCGTCGGGCGTCGTGTTCATCAGGTGCACGAGCGCGCCGTCGGTGTCCTTGGCGAGGAGCTCGTCCCAGCCGCTTCCCCAGACGACCTTGATGACGTTCCAGCCGGCGCCGCGGAAGAAGCTCTCGAGCTCCTGGATGATCTTGCCGTTGCCGCGGACGGGCCCGTCGAGGCGCTGCAGGTTGCAGTTGACGACGAACGTCAGGTTATCGAGACCCTCGTTCGCCGCCACCTGGAGCTGTCCGCGGCTCTCGACCTCGTCCATCTCGCCGTCGCCGAGGAAGGCCCACACCCGCGAGTTCGAGAGATCCTTGATCCCGCGGTTGGTGAGGTACTTGTTCGACATCGCCTGGTAGATGGCGTTGATCGGGCCGAGGCCCATCGAGACCGTCGGGAACTGCCAGTACTCCGGCATGAGCCGGGGGTGCGGGTACGACGGCAGCGCGTTCGGGGCCTGCGACTTCTCCTGGCGGAAGCCGTCGAGCTGCTCCGAGGTGAGACGCCCCTCGAGGAAGGAGCGGGCGTAGATGCCGGGGGAGGCGTGGCCCTGGATGAAGATCTGGTCGCCGCCGGTCGGGTCGTCCAGACCGCGGAAGAAGTGGTTGAAACCCACTTCGTACAGCGAGGCCGACGACGCGTAGGTCGAGATGTGGCCGCCGACGCCGATCCCGGGCCGCTGTGCACGGTGGACGGTGACCGCGGCGTTCCAGCGGATCCACCGGCGGTACCGACGCTCCAGCTCTTCGTCGCCGGGGAACTCGGGCTCGTTCTCGGGCGCGATCGTGTTGATGTAGTCCGTGGTGGGAACCTGCGGGACGTTCAGCTGCAGCTCGTGAGAGGTCTGCAGCAGGCTCAGCATGATCTCGCGGCCACGACCGTGGCCCTTCGCCTGCACGAGCTGCTGGAGGGACTCCTGCCACTCGGAGGTCTCATCGGGATCGCTGTCGAGGGGTTCCTGCGAGTACGGATCCTGATCGTTGACAGTCACAGAAGACCTTTCGTCGTCTGGCAGATCATGCCAGGGAATCGCTACCGGAGCGCAGCGGGCTTTGTCAGCCCTGCACAACGCACCATCTGCCAGCCTAGCGAGTTCGGGACGAACCGGACGCACCTCGTAGACTGACCGCGAGGGCCTTTAGCTCAGCTGGTAGAGCGCCACGTTTACACCGTGGATGTCGTCGGTTCGATCCCGGCAGGGCCCACCATTCCGATCAGCGGATGCCGCTCACCCGCGTTCGTCGTCGGCATCGCGCTCGTGGGAGACCACGTGCGGCAGCGCGAAGTCCTCGTAGCCGGGCTGGCCGATCTTCGAGTGACGGTGCGAGTAGGCGAAGTAGATCACGAACCCGATGACGAGCCACACGACGAATCGCAGCCACGTCTCGACCGTGAGGTTGAGCATGAGGTAGATGCAGATCGCCGCCGAAAGTGCCGGCAGCCACGGGTTGAGCGGCACCCGGAAGGCGCGGGGCAGATCCGGGCGCTTGCGGCGCAGGACGATGACTCCGACGGAGACCAGCACGAACGCCGACAGGGTGCCGATGTTCACCATCTCCTCCAGCAGCCCGACGGGGGTGAACCCGGCGACGACCGCGACGACGAGCGTCACGATGAGCGAGATGAGCCACGGCGTGCGATAGCGCCGGTGGACCTTCGCGAGGCCGATGGGCAGCAGTGCGTCCCGCGACATGGCGAAGATGATGCGGGTCGCGCCGATCAGGAGCGTCAGCACGACCGTGGTGAGTCCGGCGACGGCGCCCGCCGAGATGAGCGTGGCCATCCAGGTCTGACCGTGGAATGCGAAGGCGTTGGCGAGGGCGGCTGCGGGGTCGAGGTCCTGGTACGGCACCATGCCCGTCACCACCAGGGCGACCGCGCAGTAGAGCAGAGTGCAGATCACCAGCGACGCGATGATGCCGATCGGCAGGTCGCGCTGCGGATTGCGGGTCTCCTCGGCTGTCGTGGCGACGACGTCGAAGCCGATGTAGGCGAAGAAGACGAGCGCCGCGCCCGCGAAGATGCCGCCGACGCCGAACGCCGTCGGCTCGATCCCGGAGAAGAACTGCAGCAGCGGCTGGCTGAGGCCGGTCGGCGCGTCCGTCGGTGCGGCGGCGGGGACGAACGGGGACCAGTTCGCGGGATTGATGAACAGCAGGCCGGCCACGATCACGAACAGCACGATGAAGAGCTTGACCGCGACGAGCACCATGTTCACCCGCAGCGACTCCTTGATGCCGAAGGTCATCAGCCCGCCGAGCACCAGCACCAGCAGGATGGCCATGAGGTCGACGGTGCCGCCGTAGCCGATCTCGGCAGGGATCGGCATCCCGAGCTGCTCGAGGAGCGTGCCGAGGTAGGCGCTCCATCCCTGCGCCACCACGCTCGCCCCGAGGAACATCTCGAGGATGAGGTCCCACCCGATGATCCAGGCGAACAGCTCGCCGAGCGACGAGTACGAGAACGTGTACGCCGAACCCGACACCGGCACGGTCGACGCGAACTCCGCGTAGCAGAGGGCGGCGAGCGTGCAGGCGATGGCCGCGACGGCGAAGCTGATGACGATCGCGGGGCCGGCGACCTCGTGCGCGGCCCGGCCGGTGAGCGTGAAGATGCCCGCCCCGATGACCACCCCGATGCCGAAGACCGTGAGGTCGAGCGCCGTCAGCGATTTCTTGAGCCGGAACTCCGGCTCGTCGGTGTCGGCGATGGACCGCTCGACGGACTTGGTGCGGAGAACGCCCATGGTGCGCGCCTTTCGTCATCGGAAGGACCGGTCGTCGAATGCTAGCCGCACCCGATCGCGGCGTCGATGCCCCACGGTAGGTTGGACACGTGAAAGCCAGCCCCGCAGACCAGCGCCGCCTCGTCGAGGTCGCCCAGCTCGACGCCCGGATCCGCCAGGCCGAGAACGCCCGCAAGAATCCTCCGCAGGCCGGTCGCGTGCAGGAGCTGCTCGGGCGCCGGCAGCAGCTCTCCCAGGAGCTCACGACGCGCCTCGGCGCCCGCGACGACCTGCGCACCGAGCTGTCGCGCATCGAGTCCGACGTCGCCGTGGTCGACGCCCGTGCGGCTCGCGACGCGCAGCGGCTCGCGGCATCCACGAACTCCAAGGAGGCGCAGGGTCTCGAGAGCGAGCTCGCCGCGCTCGCGCGACGCAAGAGCGACCTGGAGGACGCGGAGCTCGCGGTGATGGAGCGGCTCGAGCTGGCCGACGCTGCGGTCGCCGAGCAGGAGGGGCTGATCGCGACGACCAACGCCGAGGGAGCCGAGCTCAGCGCCGAGGGCAAGCGCGCCGTAGCGGAGGCCACGGCGGCCTTCGACGCGGCCACCCGTGACCGCGCGGCGATCACCGGCGCGCTGCCGGCCGATCTCGTCGCGCTCTACGATCGTGTCGCGGTGCGCAGCTCGGGCGCCGCATTCCTCCGCCGCCGCACCTGCGAGGGCTGCAACATGGTGCTCGCCGGGACCGACCTGCAGGTGCTGCGCCAGGCCCCCGACGACGAGGTCGTCACGTGCCCGGAGTGCGGCTGCCTGCTGGTGCGCGACGACGAATCGGGACTCTGACGAATCGGGACTCTGAGGGAATCCGGGCTGTGAGCGCAGCCGGACCGTGCCGGCGTGGACGCGGCTGAGCCTCCGGCCTGGATCGTCCTCGGACGGACGGCACGGACGGTCGTCGTGGTCCTGCTGGATGCGGGCGCGGCGGAACAGGGCCGCGAGGAGGTCGACCCGGCACGCCTGACGTCGTGGATCGCCGATGCCGAGGCGCGCTGGGCGCCGCGCTGGGTGTGGCACGACACCCCGCAGTGGTACGGCGCCCTTCTCGCCGGGGGCATCCGCGTTGCCCGCTGTCACGACCTGCGGCTCTGTCACGCGATCCTCCGCGAGTCGGCGCTGGTCGATGACGCAGCGGCGGTGCGCCGGGCGGTGGAATGGGATGCCGCCCCCTACGTCGACGCCGAGGACACGACGCCTGCGCTGTTCGAGCTCGATCAGGCCCAGCGTCCGAGCGGCCTGCCCGCCGATGCCGATGCTGCCGTCGTGGAGTTCCTTCGGCAGCGTGCTGCCGTCGAGGACAGCTCGGAAGCGAGCCGTCTGCGGCTGCTGCTCGCGGCCGAGTCCGCCGGCGCCCTGGTCGCGTGCGAGATGAGGGCCGCGGGGCTCCCGTGGGACGCCGTGGCCCACGACCGCATCCTCGTCGAAACGCTGGGTGAACGCCCACGGGGTGGCGGCCAGCCGGCGAAGCTCGCGGCTGCCGCCGACCGCGTGCGCGTCGCGCTGGGGGATCCGACGGCGAGCCTCGACTCGCAGCCGAAGCTGCTGCGGGCGCTGCATCGTGCCGGCGTGCTCGTCGAGTCCACGAGCCGCTGGGAGCTCGCCGAGCAGCGGCACCCCGTCATCGAACCGCTGCTCGAGTACAAGAAGCTGTCCCGGCTGGTGTCGGCCAACGGCTGGGCGTGGCTCGCCGAATGGGTCGCCGACGGGCGATTCCGGCCGGTCTTCGTCCCCGGCGGGGTCGTCACCGGTCGCTGGGCGTCCTCCGGCGGCGGGGCCCTCCAGCTGCCGCGCCAGCTGCGCGAGGCGGTGCGCGCCGACCCTGGCTGGCGTCTCGTCGTCGCCGACGTCGCCCAGCTCGAGCCCCGCGTCCTGGCCGCCATGTCGAGCGACACCGCCCTCGCCGCGGCCGCGCGCGGTCGCGACCTCTACGCGGGCATCGTCGACAGCGGAGCCGTCGCCACCCGCCAGGAGGCCAAGATCGCGCTTCTCGGCGCGATGTACGGCGCGACGACGGGGGAGTCGGGACGCCTGGTCCCACGGCTCCGGCGCGCATATCCGCGCGCGATGGGACTCGTGGACGACGCGGCACGCATCGGCGAGGACGGCGGTGTCGTGTCCACCTGGCTCGGGCGCACGTCACCGCCTCCCTCGCCGGAATGGTCGGCGGCCCAGTCGCGCGCGACCGAGGCCGAGGCATCCGGAGCAGAAGAGACGCGCGCACGACGCTGGGCCCGCGACCGCGGCCGGTTCACCCGCAATTTCGTCGTGCAGGGGACCGCCGCCGAATGGGCGCTCGCGTGGCTCGCCGACCTGCGAGGACGCCTCGCGGCACTGCCTCCCGTCGCGCCCGAGCACGCGGCGCCCCGCTCCGGACCGGCGTTCGCGCGGCAGCCGCACCTCGCGTTCTTCCTCCACGACGAGGTGATCGTGCACACTCCCGCCGAGCACGCGGATGCCGCGGCCGAGGCTGTGACCGAGGCCGCGGCATCCGCGGGGCGCCTGCTCTTCGGCAGCTTCCCGGTCGACTTCCGGCTCGACGTGCGCACCTCCGAGACCGCGCTCAAGGACTGACGCGGAACGGCACCCTCGAGCACCCGGCTTATTCGATGGTGATGGGCGTACCGAGCGGCAGGAGTTGCGCCAGGGCGGTGATGTCCTCGTTGTTGAGGCGGATACACCCGTGGCTGGCTGACTGCCCGATGCTGGCCGCATCGTCGGTGCCGTGCATGCCGATCTGTCCCGGCCCGCCTCCGAACTCGTTCAAGACCTCGGAGAAGGCCGAGATTCCATACGCGTACGGACCGTAGCCGTCGTTGGTCGGTGCGAGCAGCTCGGTCAGATAGAACTCCCCGAGAGGAGTCGGGGTGTCGCCGGTGCCCACAGCGGCGGGAAAGGTCTGCACGACGACGTCGTCTTTGAGGAGGGTCACGCTGTGACCGGCGGTCGAGACCTGAAGGCTGTAGTGCAGCACCTTCTCCGAGACATCCGACGCACGGATCCAGCCGGTCGTCCCGTTCGGGCGCGTGGGCAGCCGGACGTGCAGCCACTCGCCCTGTCTCTCCTCGACGTAGAACGTGAGCGGAGCCCCGGAGTCGATCGGGTTGGCGAACTCCCACCCTGCCGCCCCGTCGGGTGCGTCATACGCGGTGACCACTTCGACGGACGCTTCGGCGACGCTGTGGGCCGGCTCCACCGTGGCCGTGACGGAGGGGGCGGGAGTCGTCGCGACCGCGGACGGGGTGGTTGCGGCAGGGGCGGGCGCTGTGTCCGGAGTGCTGCATGCCGTGAGCGTGAACAGAAGGGCGCCGGCTGTGAGAAGCGAACCGCAAGCGGTGAGGAGTGAGCGCATGGATGGTTTCCTGGCGGGACGGTCGTGTGGCCCGGTCGCTTGCGCGACCGGGCCACACGGGATGAAAGCGGGAGATTCCGCGAGGATCAGCCCGTGAAGGTCGCCGGGTTCTGAATCGGAGTCGGGACGACAGCTTCCGTCGGAGGCACCACGACCGCGGTCGGCGTGGCGAACGTCCACGTCTCGCCGTCCCAGGTCACGCTGCTCAGCACGGCGGAGTCGCCCGTGTTGACGAACACGCCGAACGCGAGGATCTCCGGGCTGCGAGCCGGCTCCGCCTCGAGTGCGAAGTCGAACACGTCCGCGATGACGGAGAACGCCACCGGAGTGTTGGCGGCGACGCCCAGAGCAGGGATGGCACGGCTGGAGGTCCACTCGGTCGTCGTCAGGGGCGAGCCGGGCACCGCG
Organism: Microbacterium sp. ZW T2_14; assembly: GCF_044987405.1. Lineage (NCBI taxonomy): Bacteria > Bacillati > Actinomycetota > Actinomycetes > Micrococcales > Microbacteriaceae > Microbacterium > Microbacterium sp. ZW T2_14. The sequence continues at coordinate 82,663 of NZ_JBJDRK010000011.1, forward strand.
GGACGCAGCGTGGTGAACAGCAGGTCACCGTCGCCGTCCACGTCCTCCGAGTCGAAGAACACCGGCACCTGGAACGTGTACGTGCCGCTGGCGTCGACCGACGCACCCTCGATGAGGGCGGTGAAGGCGGCTGTGGTCACCCCGATGGTGGACTGCCCGTAGAGCAGCTGGTTCCGACCGGGGACGGTGAGGCCGGTCTCGTCCTGAGTCAGTGCGGGGCCGGCGGGGTCGCCGACGAACCACTGGTCGGCCGGGTAGCCCTCGCCGGGGACTTCCTGACCGATCTCGTCGATCGGGACCTCGACGCCGAATGCCGCGGCGCCGATGCCGACGACTGATCCGATGGCCAGCGCGAGACTCGCGCCGGCTGTTACGAGCTTGTTGGTCTTCATCCTTGAAGCACTCCTTGGTAAAGGGGGTGTGAAACCGCCGGTGGACACGCGGGAAGACGTTGTCCGGCGTTCGCCCCAGGCTATAGCACGAAAGTGTCGCCCGCGGACATTGCCGCGCCGACGTCCGGCGCCGCCAGTGGACGGCAGGTGCCGCTAGTAGACTCGGGCGTGCGAATGGGTCGGCTGGACGGTCGCGTCGCGGGCGGTTCGCCGCCGCGCGCCGAGGAACGTCCGGGCTCCGCAGGGCAGGGCGGTGGGTAACACCCACCCGGAGCGATCCGCGAGACAGTGCCACAGAGAGCAGACCGCCGGGACCTCGGTCCCGGTAAGGGTGAAAGGGTGGTGTAAGAGACCACCGGGGTCGTGGTGACACGACCCGCACGGCAAACCTCGCCCGGAGCAAGGCCAGACAGGGGATGATGACGCGGCCCGCCGAGTCCCCGGGTAGGCCGCTGGAGCGGCATGGCAACGTGTCGCCGAGAGAGATGACCGTCCACGGGGCTCACGCCCCCGGACAGAACCCGGCGTACAGGCCGGCCCATTCGCGCCCTCTCGCCGTCTCGCGTCGCGAGACCGCCCGCGCCGCGCCCTCAGACGACAGGCCGCCCCGCGAGCGCCGCCGCGCCGATGATGCCCGCGTTGTTGCGGTGCACGGCCGGGACGATGGGCGTCTTGAGCTCGAGCAGGTGCAGGAACTTGTCGGCGTGCTTCGACACGCCGCCGCCGACGACGAAGAGGTCGGGGCTGAACAGGAACTCGATGTGACCGTAGTACCACTGCAGCCGCTTCGCCCACTGCTCCCAGGTGAGCTCGTGGCGCTCCATCGCGGAGTAGGCCGCGTAGGCCTCGGCGTCCTTGCCGTGGCGGGCGCGCTGCACGTGCCCGAGCTCCGAGTTGGGGACGAGGACGCCGTTGTAGAGCAGGGCGGAGCCGATGCCGGTGCCGAGGGTGGTCAGGATCGTGAGCCCCGCCTGATCCTTCGCGGCCCCGTACCGCACCTCCGCCACGCCCGCGACATCCGCGTCGTTGGCGAAGTGGATGTCGCGACCCAGGCCGTCTTCGAAGAACTTCTCGGCCTCGAAATCGATCCACTGATCGGAGACGTTCGCGGCCGACAGCGTGCGGCCGTTCTTGACGATCGCGGGGAAGGCGACGCCGAGCGGAACCGACTGGTCGTCGGCCACGCCGAGAGTCGACAGGACCTCGGTGACAGCGGCGAGGACGTCCGGCGGGTGGGCTCCCTCAGGGGTCGCGACCTTGACGCGGTCGCTGATCAGCTCGCCCCGCTCGAGGTCCACGATGCCCGCCTTGATGCCGGTGCCGCCGATGTCCACGCCGACGGCGCGTGCCGCGTCAGATGCCATGCCGACAGCCTAGCGATGGCGACTGCGCGGCTGCGGAGCGGCCACGCGTCAGTAGGATCGTCCTGACGGCGTGAAGCCTGGCTCTGCGAGGAGGGCACGATGACGAACGACAGCGAGAAGTACTGGTACAACCTCAAGACCGGCGAGGTCGAGAAGGGCTACGAGTCGCCTGCGCCGGACCGTGCCGGGCCGTTCGACACCGCCGAGGAGGCTGCGAAGGCACCCGACGTGATCCGCGAGCGATCGCGCGCGTGGGCGGCCGAGGAGGCCAGGGAAGACTCGTGGGGCTCCGACACGGTGTCCGGCGCCCCAGGCGCCGACCAGTAGTCTGGCTTCGACCGCGGTCGGACAGCCCGCCGCCGGCGAATCCGGCACCGGAGAGGACGCGATGGACAAGCAGCGTGACTTCGTTCTGAGGACCATCGAAGAACGAGGCGTGAAGTTCGTACGGCTGTGGTTCACAGACGTGATCGGCACGTTGAAGTCCGTGGCCATCGCCCCCGCAGAGGTCGAAGGCGCCTTCAGCGAGGGGCTGGGCTTCGACGGCTCGGCCATCGAGGGTCTGACCCGGTCGTACGAATCGGATCTGCTGGCGCACCCCGACCCCACCACGTTCCAGATCCTGCCGTGGCGCGGCGAGATCGACCCCACCGCGCGCATGTTCTGCGACATCACGACGCCCGACGGACAGCCGGCCGTCGCCGATCCCCGGCACGTGCTGAAGCGGACGCTGGCCAAGGCCGCCGACGCCGGCTTCACGTTCTACACGCACCCCGAGATCGAGTTCTACCTCCTCAAGTCCTCGGCCTTCGGCACCGAAGGCCCGGAGCCGGTGGACTCGGCCGGCTACTTCGACAACGTGCCCGGCGGCACCGCGCACGACTTCCGCCGGCGCTCGGTGCGCATGCTGGAAGACCTCGGGATCTCGGTCGAGTTCAGCCACCACGAGGGCGGCCCCGGCCAGAACGAGATCGACCTCCGCTACGCGGACGCGCTCACCACGGCCGACAACATCATGACGTTCCGCACGGTGATCAAAGAGGTCGCGATCGAGCAGGGCGTGTACGCGACGTTCATGCCCAAGCCCATGACCGGCAAGCCCGGCAGCGGCATGCACACGCACATGTCGCTGTTCGAGGGCGATGTCAACGCCTTCTACGAAGAGGGCGCCCAGTATCAGCTCTCGAAGGTGGGGCGTCAGTTCATCGCGGGCCTCCTCCGCCACGCCAACGAGATCTCGGCGGTGACCAACCAGTTCGTCAACTCCTACAAGCGACTGTGGGGCGGCGACGAGGCACCCAGCTTCATCTGCTGGGGTCACAACAACCGGTCGGCCCTGGTGCGGGTGCCGTTGTACAAGCCGAACAAGGGCCAGTCGTCCCGCGTGGAGTACCGCGCGCTGGACTCGGCGGCGAACCCCTACCTCTCGTACGCGCTCATGCTGGCCGCGGGCCTCAAGGGCATCGAAGAGGAGTACGAGCTTCCCGCCGAGGCCGAGGACAACGTGTGGTCGCTGACGGATGCCGAGCGCCGAGCGCTCGGCTACGCTCCGCTGCCCGCGAGCCTCGACCACGCTCTGGAGTACATGGAGGAGTCCGAGCTCGTCGCCGAGACCCTCGGTGAGCAGGTCTTCAACTACGTGCTCCTGAACAAGCGACGCGAATGGCAGGAGTACCGTTCGCAGGTCACCGCGTTCGAGCTCAAGAGCAACCTCGAGATGCTCTGAGACCGGCTGACGCATGTCCGCGAGCGAGCGCCCGGCTTCACTCGCCCCGCTCGCCCGTCTGGGCTTCAGCCGCCTGACGGACGCCGAGGGGCTCCTGGCGGAGCTCTCCGATCTCACGGAGGCCGCCCGCGAGGACCTGCTGCACGGCTCCGGCGGCGCGGCTGATCCGGACGAGGCGCTGCAGGCCCTGACGCGCCTGGCACGACGGGACCCCGCCCCGGTGCGGCGCGCGCTCGAGCAACCGGACGCCTGGCGCGCCCTGTGGGTGCTGCTGGGTGCATCGACCGGCTTCGGAGAGTTCTTCTTCCGGCATCCGGCCGAGGTCGATCAGCTGACCGGGGCGGGGGAGCGACTGCCCACCGCCGAGGAGCTCCGCGCGGAGCTCCTCGAATCCGTCGGCGCCGTGGACGGCTTCGCGGCCGATGCGGGCGAGAGCGCCTGGGTGGCGTTGCGCGTGCGCTATCGCCGTATGCTCGCCCGCATCGCGGCGTACGACCTGCTGAGCCCGTCGCCCGTCGACGAGATCGCGGCGGTGTCGGCACGGCTGGCGGATGCCGCGGGCGCAGCGCTGGAGGCATCCCTCGCGGTCGCCCGCACCCGCGTCTCGGGCGGCGCGGCCGGGGCGGGTCTCTTCCCGCGCGAGCAGGTGGCGCGCACCCAGCTGGCGATCATCGGGATGGGCAAGACCGGCGCGCGCGAACTCAACTACGTCAGCGATGTCGACGTCATCTTCGTCGCGGGCGGTGAAGCCGTCACGCTCGAAGAGTACGGCGAGAGCCGGATCGTCGACATCGCCACTCGCCTCGCGGTGCAGACCATGCGCGGCATCTCCGGCGTCGAGATCGAGCCGCCGCTGTGGGAGGTCGACGCCAATCTGCGCCCCGAGGGCAAGCAGGGCGCGCTCGTTCGCACGTTGGACTCGCACCTGGCCTATTACGAGCGCTGGGCGAAGAGCTGGGAGTTCCAGGCGCTGCTCAAGGCCCGCCCGATCGCGGGCGACGACGGGCTGGGCCGGGCCTACACCGCGGCGGTCCAGCCCAAGATCTGGACGAGCGCCGCGCGCGAGAACTTCGTGGACAGCGTGCAGCGGATGCGTGAGCGGGTCACGGAGCACATCCCCGCCGCCGACGTCCCGTATCAGCTCAAGCTCGGCCCTGGCGGCATCCGCGACATCGAGTTCACGGTGCAGCTGCTGCAACTCGTGCACGGGCTGTCCGACGACCGCATCCGGCAGCGTGGCACGCTCGAGGCCCTCGACGCGCTCGTGGCCGAAGGCTACATCGGCCGGTCGGAGGCATCCGCGTTCTCGCGGGACTACCGGGTGCTGCGGCTCCTCGAGCACCGCGTGCAGCTCCGCCACCTGCGCCGCACGCATCTCATGCCGGACCGTCCCGAGGAGCGTCGGGTGCTCGCGCGCGCGACCGGGCTCGCCGACACCGGCGAGGGCATCTGGAACCTGTGGGAGTCGGTCAAGCGAGAGGTGCGCGACATCCACGTCCGCCTCTTCTATCGCCCACTGCTGTCCGCGGTGGCCGCGCTGCCCGCGGACGAGCGCATACTGTCGACCGAGCAGGCACACGACCGCCTCGCGGCGATCGGCTTCTCGGACCCCGCCGGCGCCCTCCGCCACATCGCGGCCCTCACCACCGGGCTCAGCCGCAAGGCGACGATCCAGCGGCACCTAATGCCTGTCATGATCCGGTGGTTCGCCGACGGGGTGGACCCCGACTACGGGCTGCTGGCCTTCCGCCGTCTGAGCGAGCGCCTCGGCGACACGCATTGGTTCCTCCGTATGCTGCGTGACTCGTCGGGCGCGGCGGAGAGCCTCTCCCGCGTCCTCTCCGGCTCGCGGTACGTCGGCGAGCTCATCGAGTGGATCCCGGAGTCGGCCGCGTGGCTGGACGATCCCGAGCTTCTTCGGCCGCGCTCCGGACGGGCCCTGCAGCAAGAGGCGCGCGCCATCCAGACGCGTCACGACACGATCACCGAAGCCATGCGCGCCGTGCGCGCACTGCGGCGTCGCGAGCAGCTGCGGATCGCGATGGGCGCCATCCTCGGAAGCGTCACGATCGAGGAGGTCGCCGACGCGCTGACCACGATCACCGACGTGACGATCCAGGCGACGCTGCGCGCGGTGCGCCGCGAGATCGTACCGGCGGAGGACGCCGCGCTCGACTTCTCGGTCATCGCGATGGGTCGCTATGGCGGGGCCGAGCTGGGTTTCGGATCCGACGCGGACGTCATGTACGTCTATCGACCGAACGGCGTGGATCCGCAGCGCGCGAGCGAGTTGGCGCTGAAGCTCGTCGCCGCGCTGCGCAACTACTCCGAGGACCACCGGGTGCCTCTGGAGCTCGACGCCGACCTGCGTCCGGAGGGACGCAACGGGCCCCTGGCGCGGTCGCTCGACGCGTATGCCGAGTACTATCGCCGCTGGGCGCTGTCGTGGGAGGCGCAGGCGCTGCTGCGTGCCCGCGGAGTGGCAGGCAGCGTGAAGCTCATCGACGACTTCATCAAGCTCGCCGACCAGGTCCGCTATCCCGAGCGCATCGATCTGGCGGCGACGCGTGAGATCAAGCGGATCAAGGCACGCGTCGAGAGCGAGCGGCTGCCGCAGGGCGTCGATCCGTCCCGGCACCTGAAGCTCGGGCCGGGCTCGCTCAGCGACGTGGAGTGGCTCGTCCAGCTGCTCCAGCTGCAGCACGCCCACGCCGTGCCCGCGATGCGCACGACGTCGACGCTCGGCGCACTCCGCGCGGCCGAGCGCGCGGGCCTCATCCCGACCGCCGCGGCCGACCGGCTCGCGTCCGCCTGGCGGCTCGCCAGCCGGCTGCGGTCGGCCAACACGCTCCTGTCGGGTCAGACCAGCGACGTGCTGCCGGTCGACCGCGGCAGGCTCGACGGCATCGGCCGGCTCCTCGAGTACCCGCCGCGCTCGGCCACGCAGGTCGAGGAGGACTATCTCGGCACCACACGCCGCGCACGTCGCGTCTTCGAGAAGCTCTTCTACGGCTAGACGCCGGTCCGCGGCATCCGTCCGATGATGTCGAGCTCGGACGAGCGCCGGTCAGGCGGCCGGGCAGAGGGGGATGCCGTCGGCGCGGTCCTCCTCCTGGAGCGGCGTGGCGTTGAGCGACGCCACCACGCGGGCCGCGGCATCCCAGTAGCGGGCGTAGTGGAAGGGATCGGCATTGATCTGCGTGAGATGGGCGACGATGGTCGGCTCGGTCGTCGCGCGGTCCGGCACGCGCCGCGTCATCGCGCGGTAGAAGATGCCCGCAGCAGTGTAGGGGTCGAGGCGTGCCTCTCGCGTTCCCCAGCTGTCCTGCTGCTGGAAGAGTCCGATCGACGTCGTGCGGGATCCATCCGGATTGGTGACGCCGCTCGTCTCCCAGTCCCCGTAATCGATGTTCCGCAGCGACGACTCGCCCATGGCCGTCATGACCGCGATCGTCTGGTCGCGCTCGTCAAGTCCGAGATCCCGCCCGGCGGCCATGATGGTGCACGCGTTCGCGAGCTGCTCGCGTCCGTAGCCGGCCACGCCCGGCTCCTCGACCACCCGGGGAGCGAACCACGGCGTGCCGGCCCCGTCCTGCCGGATGGTGATGGCGCTCGCGGCGAATGCCGCCGCTGCCAGCAAGGCAGCGAGGACGGCGAGAGACACCGCCACGAACGCGACCGGACCACCGCGCCGGGACCGACCACGGGCATGACGCTGTGGCGGCTTTCGCCGTCGAGTCGATGCCGCTGACCGCGCCGCACGGGGTCGCCGTGACTGTGCGCGCGTGCGGGCTGACATCGATCGTCGCTTTCGTCGGGGAGACGGGGCGCGCCCAGCCTAGGGAGAGCGGCTGAGGGAACGCCCCACGCGGAGCACGGGAAAGGGCCCCGGTCACCCGGGGCCCTTTTCGTCGTGCGAGAGCGTCAGACGCCGAAGTACAGCTCGTACTCGAACGGGTGCGGCCGCGCGTTCAGCGGCTGGATCTCGTTCTCGATCTTGTACTCGATCCACGTCTCGATCAGCTCGGGCGTGAAGACGCCGCCCTTGAGCAGGAACTCGTGGTCGGCGCGCAGCGCGTCGAGCGAGTCGAGCAGCGAGTTCGGCACCTGCGGGATGTTCTTGGCCTCCTCGGGGGGAAGCTCGTACAGGTCCTTGTCGACCGGCTCGTGCGGCTCGATGCGGTTCTGGATGCCGTCGAGGCCGGCCATCAGCTGGGCGGCGAAGGCGAGGTACGGGTTTCCCGAGGCGTCCGGCGCGCGGAACTCGATGCGCTTGGCCTTGGGGTTGGAGCCCGTGATCGGGATGCGGATGGCCGCCGACCGGTTGCCGGCCGAGTAGACCAGGTTGACCGGCGCCTCGTAGCCCTTCACCAGACGCTTGTACGAGTTCAGCGTCGGGTTGGTGAACGCGAGCAGCGCCGGCGCGTGCGCCAGGATGCCGCCGATGTACCAGCGAGCAAGATCGGAGAGCTGGGCATAGCCCTTCTCGTCGTAGAAGAGCGGCTTGCCTTCGAGCCACAGCGACTGGTGCGTGTGCATGCCGGAGCCGTTGTCGCCGAACAGCGGCTTGGGCATGAAGGTCGCGACCTTGCCCCACTCGTTGGCGACGTTCTTGACGATGTACTTGAACTTCAGGATGTCGTCGGCCGCGTGCACCATGGTGTCGAAGCGGTAGTTGATCTCCTGCTGTCCGCCGGTGCCCACCTCGTGGTGCGCACGCTCGAGCAGCAGACCCGCCTCGATGAGGTGGAGGCTGATGTCATCGCGCAGGTCGGCGGTCTTGTCGACGGGCGAGACGGGGAAGTAGCCGCCCTTGTAAGGGGTCTTGTTGGCGAGGTTGCCGCCCTCCTCGGCGCGGCCCGAGTTCCAGGCGCCCTCTTCGGAGTCGACGGAGTAGAAGCTGGAGTTCTGCTTCACCTCGTAGCGGACGTCGTCGAAGATGTAGAACTCGGCCTCGGGCGCGAAGAACGCGGTGTCGGCGATGCCGGTCGACGCGAGGTACTTCTCCGCCTTCTTGGCGACCTGACGCGGGTCCTTCGCGTAGATCTCGCCGTTGCGCGGGTTGTAGATGTCGAACACCATCACGAGGGTCTTCGCCTCGCGGAACGGGTCGAGGTACGCCGTCGACACGTCGGGGATCAGCTGCATGTCCGATTCGTGGATGTTCGCGAATCCCCGGATGGAGGAGCCGTCGAACAGCTGGCCGACCGTGAAGAATTCTTCGTCAACGGTGGAGGCCGGGATGTTGAAGTGCTGCTGCACGCCAGGAAGATCCGTGAAACGGATGTCGAGGAACTTTACATCCTCGTCCTTGATGTAGGTCAGCACCTCGGATGAATCTTTGAACATGAAGACTCCAGAGGTAGGGCATTCGGATCCGCCCGTACGGGTCGGGCTCTCTGGCAAGCTACCCGCAGGGCATTGCCCGGCAGTATCACTTGTGTTTCCGGGATGTTACGGGGACCTGTATACGCTGGGGAAGTGACGCAGAGCACCCAGGACTATCCCGGCGAGCGGCTCGGACTGCCCCGCGAGGGCACCGGATCGATCGGCCGGCTCGGCCGCCGCGTCGGGGCGCTGTTCCTCGACTACGGCGCCGCCTACCTCATCTCCGGGTTCTTCGGGTGGGACCCGCTCGCGATCCTGGCGCTCTTCGCCGCGATCCAGCTGGTGTTCCTGCCGACGCTGCAGGGCAGCCCCGGCCATCGCGTGTTCGGCCTGCGGCTGGTGCGCCTCGACGGCGCATGGGTGGGCGTGTGGCGACCCGTCGTGCGTACGGCGCTGCTGATCGTCGTGATCCCGGCGGTCATCTGGGACGCCGACCAGCGCGGACTTCACGACAAGGCAGCGGGAACGGTCCTCGTCCGCTCCTGACCAGCGTCGCCGGCAGCCGCCTTCGAAGAAGCCCGTGCGCCGTCGGGCGAAAGCTCGGCGCCGCCGTGCGAGAGCTCGGCGACGCCATGCGAGGCGAGGCTCAGCGCGGGCGCGGCGCCCGGGCCTTGGTGGGGTCGATGCCCTTCGGGATGGGCAGCGATGTCAGCGACTGCGAGACCGACTCGACGCGCTTGATGACGGCTGCCATCGTGGCGCGGTCGATCTTCGTCGGAAGGGCCTTGATCGTCGACGAGAGCTTCGAGATGGGCACCTCGCCCTCGCCGTGGCCGATGTACAGCACCGTCACGGGCACGCCCGAGGCGACGCGCTGCACCTTGGAGCGCTCGTCGTTGACCAGGCGCGTGAGCCGGCCGCGGGCGCCTTCGCCTACGATCACCACGCCCCCGCGACCGATCGCACGGTACACGGCCTCCTGCGTCTTGGGGTTGATGCCCACCGGCATCTCACTGGCCTGCCACTTGCGCCCGAGCGACGTCGACATGACGTGACCGGTGGCGCCCGGCATCCCGTCGATCTTCTTGTACATCGCGCGCGTCGACAGACGCGTCATCGTCATCATCGAGGCCAGCACGCCCAGCATGAGGCCGGTGATGCCCCACAGGATGACGCTCCACACCGCGACCGGCGGCAGGACGAAACCGATCCCCACGCCTGCGGCGATGCCCACGAGGAGGATGCCCGCCAGCAGGTACGGCAGCCAACGGAACTCCTTCTGGGTGAAGGTGTAGAGGGTGCGGATCTGGGAGAAGAATCCCGGGCCCTTCTCGGGGGCGGTACTGCGCGCGGCCATAGCTTCCAGCCTACCTTTTCGCGGGCTCCTCCTCGGCTCCTCCACAGTCCCGCGCCCGCGCCGTCCATCCACAGAAGCGAGCCGTGGCACAGAAACGCGGCTCCGCGCCTCACAGACTGTCGGCATGACCACCGACGAGGGCCCGCTGGCCGGGCCGTACCGCGCCATCCGTGCGGTGCGGGCCCGTGAAGACGGTCCGTGGCCGGGGGTCCTCGTGCGCACCTCGGCCGGCGACGCCTTCGTCCTCGTGGACGCCGACATGCTCGGCGCGCAGTGGCGGGGGTGGGATGCCCCGGCCGACGGTCACGTGCTCGCACCGGTCGATATCGCTCGGAGAGTCGACGGGCACGACGTGGTGCTGCCGGTCTGCGCGGAGCGCCTCGAAGAGTTCGTCCGGCGACGAGCGACGCGGATGCCGCTCAGCGCCGGGGAGGCGGTGACGCTCGGCGTGAGCGTGCTGCGCGGGTGCGCCCAGATCGCGAATGCGCCCGGCACGACGGGGGAGTGGTGGCTCGACGACGCCGGCCGGCCGGTGCTCGCGACGGATGCCGCCACTCAGCGCGCCCTCGACGCCGCCGCGGCCATTCTGGAGTGCGTGGACGTCGACCCGGCCGCCGAGCGGACATGGGGCACCGCACTGCGCGCCGTGACCGCGGAACGCCTCTCCGTCCGCGAACTGGAGGCGGCCGAGGAGGCGCTCTTCGCCATCGCGGCGCCCGAGCCGCTCAGCACGGTGAGCCTGAGCCCCCGCAGCGCCGCGGAGAGCGCGCGTCGGGTGCAGGCGGTCGCGCACGCGGGCGCCATGGATGAGCGCGGCGACGCGGCGCCGCCGTCGATGTGGCACAGTCTGCTCGCCGGCGTCGACAACGACCTCGCCGACAGCGTGTCGAGGGCCACGACGGCCGTCTGGCGCCGGCTGCGCCCGAACCCGAGCGACCGGCCGGAGCGGGCATCCCGGCGGCGGGCGCCCTGGCTCGTCGGCGGCGCGGTCGCAGCGGCGGTTCTCGCCGGCGGAGCACTGTGGCCGACGGCGAGCGGCGTGGCGAAGGAGGAACCGGCAGAGGTGACGGCGACCGCGCCGCCGGGGCAGACGACGGAGGGCACCGGCACCGAGGCGGCGCCGACCACGGACGGCTCACAGGATCCACCGGCGGCTGACCCTGTCGCGGCGGCCCCCACCGATCTTGCGCAGGTGACCGGCGCCCTGCTCGACGCGCGGCTCGCATGCCAGGGCGCTTCCGGTTGCCTGGACGACGTGGTGATGGACTCGGCTGTCCTCACCGGTGGGGCGATCGACCTTCCGTCCGGCGAGCGTCAGGTCGCGCTTCTCGACGATTTCGGCGACATCGCCGTGCTGCGGGTCGACGCGGGTGACGGAACCGTCGCGTCCCAGATGGTCGTCATCGTGCGCCGGAACGAGAAATGGCTGCTGCGCGACGTCTCGGACGTCGCGCAGCAGCCGGAGCAGTGAGGCGGGTGTGGCGTCAGACGCCCAGCTGACCCTCGAACGCCGCCGCCTCAAGGCGCGACTTCACCGCACCGAGGAAGCGTGCAGCGTCCGCGCCGTCGATCACGCGGTGATCGTAGGACAGCGCGAGGTACACGTACGAGCGCACCGAGATCGCGTCCTTGCCGTCGACCGTCACGATGCCCGGGCGCTTGACGACGACACCGGTTCCGAGGATGGCAGTCTGCGGAAGGAAGACCACGGGGGTGTCGAAGAGCGCACCGCGCGAACCGGTGTTGGTCAGCGTGAAGGTGCCGCCCGCCAGCTCGTCCGGCTTCAGCTTGTTGTCGCGCGTGCGCGCCGCCAGGTCGGCGATCTCATGAGCGATCTGCGCCAGGTTCTTGGATGCCGCATCACGAAGCACCGGGGTCAGCAGGCCCCGCTCCGTGTCGACCGCGATCGACAGGTTCTCACTCGCCGGGTAGACGATCTGGTCGCCGTCGACGGTGGAGTTGACGACGGGGTACGCCTGCAGCGCCTCAGCGGCCGCCAGCGCGAAGAACGGCAGGAAGGACAGCTTGTCGCCGGTCTTGGCGAGGAAGTCGTTCTTCACCTTGTCGCGGAACGTCGCGAGCTTGGTGACGTCGACCTCGACGACGCTGGTGAGCTGAGCCGTCGACTGCATCGACTCGACCGCGCGCTGTGCGAGCACCTTGCGCAGGCGGGACATGGGCTGGGTCGTGCCGCGGAGCGGAGACACCTCGAGCGGTGCCGGAGCGGGTGCGGCCGCGGGCGCGGCCGGAGCCGACGCGGCCTCCGCCGCCTTGAGCACGTCTTCCTTGCGGATGCGGCCGCCGACGCCGGTTCCCTTCACCGAGGCGAGGTCGACGCCCTGCTGCTGGGCGAGCCGGCGCACGAGCGGCGTGACGTACGTCACGCTGTCGTCGTCCGCTGCGAGTGCCGGAGC